>JAEZPL010000782.1 GCA_023413605.1 Pseudomonadota bacterium | reverse complement strand
CTGCAGGGTCTTCTGGATGCAGTAGGACCGCGGATCGGCGCGCTTGCCGGTCGTGCCTTCCTCGTTCTGCGCCCAGTTGGAGAAGTTGCAGGCGGACAGGCAGCCCATGCAATCCACCTGATCACGGTGGATGTGTTCCGCCTGCGCCGGGGTGACGAAGACGACGGTGCTGTCCGGCGTCTTCAGCCCGGTGCTGAAGCCCTGGGCGATCCAGCCTTCGGCGCGGACCTTGTCCGTCTCGGTCACGTAGACCGGACGGCCGCGCGGCCCGAGCGGCAGTTCCGCCGAATGCTCGCCCACCGGCTTGGGCAGGTAAGCCACCTGACGCTCCGACCGGGCCATCAGGTCCATCAGGAACGGGTTCTTGACGGCCGAGGAATAGAAGCCGGTTGACGAGAAGCGGTTCAGGAAGACGTCGCCTTCCTTCAGCGTCAGCAGCCGGCGCTTCCACGCCATGGAGATCGGGCTTTCCTGCGTCAGCAGCGGGCGCGTGCCGAACTGGAAGGCGACCGGGCCCAGGTCGGGATTGTCGATCCAGTCCGCCCAGTCCGACAGCCACCAGACGCCGCCCGCCATGACGATGGGCGTGTCGTTCAGGCCGAAGCTGTTCATCATCTGGCGCAGCGCCAGGACGCGGGGGAACGGATCCTCGGGATTCAGCGGATCCTCGGAGTTGGACAGGCCGTTGTGGCCGCCGGCCAGCCACGGATCCTCGTAGACCACGCCGCCCAGGTTCTCCCGGAACTTGTGGTAGGCGCGCAGCCACAGCGCGCGGAAGGCGCGCGCGGACGACACGATGGGATAGTAGTGGACGCCGTAGCGAACCGCGATCTCGGCCACCTTGTAGGGCATGCCGGCGCCGCAGGTGACGCCGTGGATCAGGCCCTGGGAGCCTTCCAGCACGCCGTGCAGGATGTGCTCCGCCCCACCCATCTCCCACAGGACGTTCATGTGGATGCGGCCCTGGCCGTTCGACGTCTCGTGCGCGATGCGGGCCTGGGCGATGCCGCCCTCGATGCCGTAGCGGATCAGCTCGTCGTGGCGTTCGCGCCGGGTCTTGCCCAGGTAAACCTGCGGGATGAGGTTCCCGTTCTCGTCGTAGCTGTCGGCGTTCACGCCGGAGAAGGTACCGATGCCCCCGGCAGCCGCCCAGGCGCCGGAGCTTTCCCCGTTGGAGACGGCAATTCCCTTGCCACCCTCGACGAGCGGCAGAACCTCCCGGCCAGACATCAGCAACGGCTTAAGCGCCTTCAACGAAACCTCCAAAACCGAACGAGCGCCCGCACAAGAGCGCCCAGGAAGCGCGACCCGCAAGACGACGGAAAGCTCCGCCGGGAGATCTACCCCCGACGGCTCAACGCCGTGAGCGATCTATATATGAGGAAATTTCCGTGCGGACGAGCGGATTCGCGGTGTTAGAAAAAAATCTGTCACGGCGACATTCACCTTTGCGCGAAAACAATGCCGCTTGCGTCAGTCCGCAACGCCCGGAAGCGCCGCGGCCAGCCGCCCCGGCGCGTCGGTGAAGACGGCGGCCACACCCCAGTCGAACAGCGTCCGCGCGCGCGCCGCGTCGTTGACCGTGTAGGCCAGCACCGGCCGGCCGGTCGCGCGGTAGGCGGCGATCGTCTCCGCCGTCTGGCGGTCCTGGTGGACGTTCAGCGTTGCGGCGCCGATGCGGTCGGCGATGGCGGCCCAGTCGGCTGGCGGGTCCCACAGCAGGTAGCCGCGCGGAATCTCCGGCGCCATCGCCTTCGCCACCTCCAGGCAGGGCACCTCGAAGCTGGACACCAGCAGCGGCCGGCCGGCCGGCCACAGGCGCTTCAAAGTGGCGAGCGCGATCTCCGCGGTGGGAACGTCCTGGCCGGGATAGGGCTTGATCTCGAGGTTCAGGCCCATCCCGAGGTCGGCGATCAGGGCGAGCGCCTCCTCCAACGTCGGCACCGATTCGCCCGCGAATCGCGGGTTGAACCAGGAGCCGGCGTCGAGCCGCTTCAGTTCCTCCAGGCTCAGGTCCGGCACGGGGCCGAACCCGCTGGTGGTGCGGTTCAGCGTGTCGTCGTGGATCAGCACCGGCCGGCGGTCGCGCGTCAGCATGACATCCACCTCCACCCAGCGGGCGCCCTGGCGGGCGGCTTCGCGCAGGCTGGCGAGCGTATTCTCCGGCGCGCTTTCCTTGGCGCCACGGTGTCCGATCAGGCGGGGAAGAGTCGACAGCATGGGTCCTGCGGGAGTATGAGCGGGCCCCTTATATAGGATGAAAAGCGCGAATCCGGGACAGTGTGATGAAGGCTGCGCACAGCGTTTCCGATCTGGTGGCCGCCGGGCTGATGACGCCCGAAGCGGGCGAGGCGGTGGCGTCCGTGGCCGGGCGGTACGCCGTGGCCCTCACCCCGTACCTGCTGGAAAAGCTGGAACACGCACCGCCCGGCGATCCCCTGTACGCGCAGTATGTCCCCTCCCCCGAGGAAGCGTCCACCGCACCGGAGGAGCGCGCCGACCCCATCGGCGACGTGGTCCGCAGCCCGGTGAAGGGCATCGTCCACCGCTATCCCGACCGGGTGCTGCTGAAGCCGCTGCACGCCTGCGCGGTCTATTGCCGCTTCTGCTTCCGCCGCGAGATGGTCGGCCCCGGCGGCGAGGCCCTGTCGGCGGAGGAGCTGGACGCCGCCCTGGATTACGTCCGGACGCATCCGGAGGTGTGGGAGGTCGTGATCACCGGCGGCGACCCCTTCCTGCTGTCGCCGCGCCGGCTGACCCACATCGTGCAGGCCCTGTCGGCGATTCCGCACGTCGGCGTGGTCCGCCTGCACACCCGCATCCCCGTCGCCGACCCGGCGCGCGTGACCGAGGAGTTGGTGGAAGCGCTGACGGCGCCGGAGGTGGCGACCTGGATCGCCGTGCACGTCAACCACGCCGACGAACTGACCGCGGAGGCGCGCGGCGCGCTCGCCCGGCTGGCCGACGCGGGCATCCCGCTGCTGGGCCAGACCGTGCTGCTGAAGGGCATCAACGACGACGCGGCGGTGCTGGAGGCCCTGTTCCGGGGCCTGGTGCGCAATCGGGTCAAGCCCTACTACCTGCACCACCCCGACCTCGCCGCCGGCACCAGCCATTTCCGCCCGACCCTGGCCGAGGGGCAGGCGCTGGTGAGGGGCCTGCGCGGACGCGTGTCGGGCCTGTGCCAGCCGACCTACGTGCTGGACATCCCCGGCGGCCACGGCAAGGCCCCGGCAGCGCCCGGCTGGGTGACGGCGGACGGAGACGGCGGCACTTACAGCGTGGAGGATTTCACCGGGCGGCGGCACCGGTACCAGGGATAGCCGACCCCACACAGCGCCGTTCCACGCCCCATCCATACGGCCCGGTCCGGTCATATTGGAAAAGCGCTTGCGGCTTGCCACGGAATGTCTATATTCACCGCATGAACCCATACGGATCGGCGGCTCGGGAAACCGGGCCGGCGGGACGCTTTGCGGGTGGGCTTTGGCCCACTTATTTTTTTATCAGCGTACGGAACCCTCGTGTTGGTCCCAGGGCAGCGGCCCGGGGAGACCGCGGGGCGGGTCAGGTGGAATGGAAGCAACCGGTCGTATCGAGCAGATCATCACGCCGCCAGTCGAGGCCATGGGCTACGAGGTCGTGCGTGTGCAATTGACCGGTGGACAGCGCATGGTTCTGCAGGTCATGGCCGAACGCGCCGACGGCGCGCCCATGACCGTCGAGGATTGCGCCGACATCAGCCGCGCCATTTCCGCGGTGCTCGACGTTGAGGATCCGATCAAAAGCGCCTACACACTGGAGGTCAGTTCGCCCGGCATCGACCGGCCGCTGACCCGGTTGAAGGATTACGAACGCTTCGCAGGCTTCGAGGCCAAGCTGGAAACCCGGCTCGCCGTCGACGGCCGCAAGCGGTTCAAGGGCATGCTGAAGGGCGTCGAGGACGGCCTCGTGTGCATCGAATCGGAACAGGGAGCCGCCCGCCTGGAGTTCGACAACATCCTGCGCGCCAAGCTGGTTTTGACGGATGAATTGATCCGCGCCAGCCAGGGCCAGGGTTGACGTTCCGGGCAGGGCTCACTCAAGAACAAACGCCAGTCCAGGAAGTGTGACGGATGGAACTGCTGCAAGTCGCTGACGCGGTCGCCCGCGAAAAGAACATCGACCGGGACGAGGTCCTGGAGGCGATGGAACAGGCGATTCAGAAGGCCGGTCGCTCCAAGTA
>JAEZPL010000768.1 GCA_023413605.1 Pseudomonadota bacterium | reverse complement strand
ATGTCGCCGTCCGAGAAGTCCGCCAGGGGCTTGCGGTTGCGCTGGCCGACGTTCTGCACCAGGACGTCGAGGCGTCCATGCTCTTGCCCAATGCGGGCGAAGGCGTCGCGCACCGCGGCCCGGTTGGCCACGTCGAAGGCAAGGACGGAAGCGCGGCCGCCGGCCGCCGCGATGGCGTCCGCCTGGGCCCGGAGCCGTGCCGCGTCGCGCCCGTTCAGCAGAACGTGGGCGCCAGCCCCGCTCATGGCGCGGGCGATCTCCAGCCCGAGGCCGCGGCCCGATCCGGTGACCAGGGCGACCTTGCCGTCCAGGGAGAAATTGGAAAGGTAGGGAAAGCGATTGTGCGTCATGACCGTGAATGCGGAAGGGGGTGGGCGGAAGAGAGCGGGTGGGGCCGTCCCGGCATGCTTGCGCCGCGGGTGCCGTCGAACCAGCCCTGCTGCGTTGCAAAAGAACCCGCATTGGGCGGGGTCATATGCCCGTATGCCGGACCGTCGGTTGAAGCGCGGAGGGATTCGGCCCTTTGTTGCGGTGTTCCTGATGGACGAAGCTGTGTCAGACTGCCGCAGTGTAGAGGCATTGAGAGGCGTCCTCCATGGAAAGCCGTCGCAACCAGCCGCAGAGACACATCGTCCTCGCCTCGCACCCCGGTGGCGCCAAGCCGCGCTACACCCCGGTGCATTGGGGGGCGGCCACGGCCGCGGAACGCGGGCCGGTGGTTGCGTCGCTGTCCGACCCCGCCCACCGCAACGTCATCGGCGCCCACGCCGGCAGCTACGCCGTCTACCGCGCGCTGGCGGTCGCCGCCGGACAGCTCAGCGCCTATCACGTGCCGGACCTGACGAACACCTCGCCCGCCGAGACGGTCGGGCCGCACCCGCAGTGGTTCGACGCGGAGAAGATCGTCTCCATCGACCCCTTCGGCCACATGGTCAGCGAGGTCTTCGCCGATCATCTGGAACGCGGCGTGGACGTGCGCCCGACCATCGCCGTCACCAAGGCCCGCATCAAGATGCCGGAACTGGTGGACGCCATGAGGGAAGGCCGGATCGCGGCGGACGGACAGATCCTGCTGCCGAGCGGCGACGCGCGGGTGACCAAGGTCGCCATCGAGCCGGTGTGGTTCCTGCCCGGCATCGCCAAGCGCTTCGGCATCACCGAGAACGCGCTGCGCCGCGGCCTGTTCGAGCACACCGGCGGCATGTTCCCCGAACTGGTGACGCGGCCCGACCTGAAGGTCTTCCTGCCGCCGATCAACGGCCTGACCGTTTATATCCTGGGCGACATCGCGGCCATCGCCGACCCGGCGCGCAAGGTCGCCTGCCGGGTGCATGACGAGTGCAACGGGTCGGACGTGTTCGGATCGGACATCTGCACCTGCCGGCCCTATCTGACGCACGGCATCGAGGAGTGCATCCGCACCGCCCAGGACAACGGAGTCGGCCTCGTCATCTACAACCGCAAGGAGGGGCGCGCGCTGGGGGAGGTGACCAAATTCCTGGTCTACAACGCCCGCAAGCGCCAGCCCGGGGGCGACCGGGCGGAAGCCTATTTCGAGCGGACGGAATGCGTGGCCGGCGTGCAGGACATGCGGTTCCAGGAGCTGATGCCCGACGTCTTCCACTGGTTGGGCGTCACGCGCATCGACCGCATGATGTCCATGAGCAACATGAAGTCGGACGCGATCCGCCGCGCCGGAATCGAGATCGTGGAGCAGGTGCCCATCCCCGACGAGCTGATCCCCGACGACGCCAAGGTGGAAATGGACGCCAAGAAAGCCGCCGGCTACTTCACGCCCGCCGTTCCGACGGCGGAGGAGCTGGCGACCGCCAAGGGCCGGGGGCTGAAGGATTGAGCGCGGCCAAGGACAGGGCGACAAAGAACAGGACGGCCAAGAACAGCGTGTCCAAGGACAGCGTTGCGTGGCTGTTATCCGCCGACGCGGTGCGGGAGCGCGCCCACGCGCTGCTGGCCAAGGCGGAACGCGGCAAGCTCGCCCATTTCGCGGTGAAGCCGAAGCGGCTTGCCCAAGCCGCCGACCTCGTGGCCGAGGTGACGCGGGAAGCCTATCCGGACCTGAACGTTCCCTACCACAGCCGCTGGCGGCATTTCGTCGTGGCCGGGGCGGACCGCTGGGCGGCGCTGGCGGCGACGCTCGACGCCGACCGGGACGAGGTGGCGCGCATCCGCTTCGACCTTGCCGTGACCAGCGTGCTGCTCGACGCCGGGGCCGGGGAGCGTTGGCGCTACCTGGAATCCGGGGGAACGGTGCTGGCGCGGTCGGAGGGGCTGGCCCTCGCCAGCTTCGACCTGTTCCGGGTGGGGGCCTTTTCCGACGACCCGGGCGCGCCGCTGCGGGCCGACGCCACGGCGCTGGCGCGTCTGGAGGTGGAGACCCTGGCGCGCGGCTTCCAGGTGACGGAGGACAACCCGTTGGTCGGCCTGGAGGGGCGGGCGGCGCTGCTGCGCCGGCTGGGCGCCGCGCTGACCGCAGCGCCGGATCTGTTCGGAGGGCCGGGCGGTATCGGGGGGCGCAGCATCGGGCCGGGTCGGGTCGGCAACCTCTATGACGCGCTGAAGGCGCGGGCCGAGGGGGGCGCGCTGCCGGCCTCCGCGATTCTCGACGCGGTGCTGCGCGGGCTGGGTCCGATCTGGCCGGGGCGGATCACGCTGGACGGCGTCAACCTGGGCGACGTCTGGCGTCATTCCGCGGTGGGGCTGGTGCCCTTCCACAAGCTGTCGCAATGGCTGAGCTATTCGCTGGTGGAGCCGCTGGAGGACGCGGGCATCCGCGTCACCGGGCTGGACCGCCTGACCGGGCTGCCGGAATACCGCAACGGAGGCCTGCTGGTGGACACGGGCGTGCTGGTGCCGAAGGACCCGCGCATCCTGGCCGCCGCGCTGGAGGTCGGCGACGAGGCCGTGGTGGAGTGGCGCGCGTTGACCGTGGCGCTGCTCGACCGGCTGGCGGACGAGGTGCGTGCGCGGTTGGGCGTCACGGCGGCGGACTTTCCGCTCGCCAAGGTGCTGCAAGGCGGCAGTTGGACGGCGGGGCGCGTCATCGCCCGCCGGCTGCGCCCCGACGGCGGGCCGCCGATCCGCATCCGCAGCGACGGCACCGTGTTCTGAACGGAACGGAGGATAAGGACCCGCATGACCATCCCGACCCTCACCGTCATTGATCACCCGCTGGTCCAGCACAAGCTGACGCTGTTGCGCCGGAAGGAAACGCCGACCGCCCGTTTCCACGAGGTGATGCGCGAGATGGCGCAGCTGATGGGCTATGAGCTGACGCGCGACCTGCCGCTGGAGACGCGGCCGGTGGAAACGCCGCTCGCCACCTTCGACGCGCCCTTGCTGACCGGGAAGAAGCTGTGCCTCGTCGCGATCATGCGGGCCGGGCAAGGAATGCTGGACGGGATGCGCACATTGCTGCCTTCCGCGCGCATCGGCCACATCGGCCTGTACCGTGAGCAGGAGACGCTGACCCCCGTCGAATATTTCTTCAAGGTGCCGGAGGATATCGAGGAGCGGCTGGTGATCCTGGTCGATCCCGTGCTGGCCACCGGCCACACCGCGGCCGCGGCGGTGCACCGGCTGAAGGACGCGGGTGCGGCCACCATCAAGCTGGCCGTTCTGGTGGCTGCACCGGAAGGGCTGCGCAGCTTCCACGACGAGCATCCGGACGTGCCGGTCTACGCCGCGGCGGTGGACGAACGGCTGGACCAGAACGGTTACATCCTGCCCGGCATCGGCGACGCCGGAGACCGGCTGTACGGCACGCGGTAGAGCGGATTGCGATCCGCTTTGGAGCCGGTCGGGAACGGAGCGGTTCAGGCCGTCTGAACAGACCGGCGCATCTGGTGCATGCGCCAGACCAGCAGCCCGCCCGCCCAGGCCAGCGACATCGCCAGCGCGGCGCTCAGCGCCGTGGCCCGTCCAAAGGGCTCGGCCATCAGGTAGAGGGTGAGCAGGGCGAAGGCGAGGCTGGGGTTGGTCATCAGCGCGCTGCGCATCGCCGCGGCCACGGTGGTCCCGCCCAGGCGCTGGAACAGGATCACCGTCAGGCTGGTCAGGGCGATGGGATAGATGGCGGCGATGCCCGTCGCCTCCGGCCCGATGACGTGGCTGAGCGTGGTGACCGTGGCGACCAGCACGCCGACCAGCCCCGCCCGCGCGGGGATATCGTACCAGCGCGGCTGGGCCTTCTTCAGCGGCCCGTCCTGCGCCCGGGGATACCCGCGCACCAGCAGGAACGCGAGGCCGTAGCAGACCAAATTCAGCAGAATCGCCGTCGGTAGGGTCCAATCCGCCGCGGCGCGCAGCCCGACGGCGAGGCCGATCCACAGCGCCGAACTGGCGAGCACCGTCATGAAGAGGCCGCAGCGCGGCGCGATGCGCACCAGCGTCGCCAGGAACAGGATCATCGCCCCGTTGCTGACGAAGCTGGACAGGGCGGTTCCCTCGATGAAGCGGTCGTCATGCTCGATGGCCAGCAGGACGTAGGCCGGGCCGGTGGACACGGGCAGGCTGGAAATCATGCCGCCGAAGAAGGGGCCGGCCTTTTCCGCCGCGATGGACGCGACGACCACGACCAGCGCCGCCGACGCGACCTTGACAAGCAAAGGCAGCAATACGGCGTCGATCGGCATTTTTAAAGCATCCTAAGGTTGTGCAGGCGGGCGCGGCAAGAGCCTTGCGGCCAGGGGCAACCGGGATTTGGGCCCGGTGCCCCGGCGGCAAGACGCCTTACGGGTGGGGGATCAGCGCGCGGAGGTCTCGCGCACGGTCTCTTCGGCGGCGCGGATCAGGGCCTTGGCCTTGTTGACCGTCTCCTGATACTCGGCTTCGGGATCGCTGTCGGCGACCACGCCGCCGCCGGCCTGGACGTACATCATGTCATCCTTCAGCACGGCGGTGCGCAGCGCGATGCAGGTGTCCATGGCGCCCGACGCGCCGAAATAGCCGACGCAGCCGGCGTAGACGCCGCGGCGGGCCTTCTCCAGCTCGTCGATGATCTCCATGGCGCGGACCTTCGGCGCGCCGGACACGGTGCCGGCGGGGAAGCCGGCGATCAGCGCGTCCAGGGCGTCGTGCTTCGGGTCAAGCTCGCCCTCGACGTTGGAGACGATGTGCATGACGTGGCTGTACAACTCCACGATCATCTTCTGCGTCACCTTGACCGTGCCGATCTTCGCGACGCGGCCCACGTCGTTGCGCCCCAGGTCGAGCAGCATCAGATGCTCGGCCAGCTCCTTCGGGTCGCTCAGCAGATCCTCGGCCAGCGCGCGATCCTCATCCGCCGTG
>JAEZPL010000767.1 GCA_023413605.1 Pseudomonadota bacterium | reverse complement strand
GGTGGGGCAGGGGGAGGAACTCCGGCAGGTAATCCCGCCACGCCGCCACCGTGTCGGTCATCGTCCGCTTGCGGCGGTCGCCCAGGTACCAGGCCTGCGCGTAGCTGCCGACCAGCAAGGTCAGCCGCACCCCGGTCAGCGCGGCTCGCAGCGGCGAGTGCCACAGCGGGGCGCATTCCGGGCGCGGCGGGTAATCGCCGCCCTTGGGCGCCGTGCCGGGGTAGCACAGGCCCATGGGCACGATGGCGATGCGCGATTCGTCGTAGAAGGCCGCCCGCTCCATGGCCAGCCACTGGCGCAGCCGGTCGCCGGACGGGTCGTTCCAGGGAATGCCGGTGGCGTGCACCCGCGCGCCCGGCGCCTGCCCGACGATCAGCAGGCGGGCGGACGGGCTGCCGCGCAGCACCGGGCGGCAGCCGTGCGGCAAGTCCGCCGCGCACAGGCGGCAGGCGCGGGCCCGTTCGAACAGGGTCCCCAGATCGTCCATCAAGCCGGATCGTCCATCAAAGGCGCAGCAGCTCGGCCACGAAGGCCGGCACCACCTCGGTCGCCGGGCCGTTGAGCGCCTCGTCGAACAGGCTGGCGCCGAGCGAAGGCTCCAGGTTCAGCTCCACCGTGTGGGCGCCGGCGTTCCGGGCCTCCGCCACGAAGCCGGCGGCGGGGTAGACGTTGCCCGAGGTCCCGATGGACACGAACAGGTCGCAGGACCCCAGCGCGCGGTAGATGCGGTCCATCTGGTAGGGCATCTCGCCGAACCACACCACGTCCGGCCGCATGCCGCCCTTGCGGGCGCAGGTCGGGCAGATGTCGTCCACCGACAGGGCGCCGGTCCAGTGCTCCACCGTGCGGCAGTGCTGGCAGAAGACCTTCATCAGCTCGCCGTGCATGTGGATCAGGTTGCTGGAGCCGGCGCGCTCGTGCAGGTCGTCGATGTTCTGGGTGACCAGCAGCAGGTCGCCCTTCCAGGCGCGCTCCAGCTCGGCCAGGGCCGCGTGCGCCGCGTTCGGCTGCACCGCGGGGTCGAGCAGGCCGCCGCGGCGGTCGTTGTAGAAACGGTGGACCAGCGCGGGGTCGCGGGCGAAGCCCTCCGGCGTCGCCACATCCTCCAGGTCCACCTTGGCCCAGATGCCGTCGGCGCAACGGAAGGTGTCCAGCCCCGACTCCTTGGAAATGCCTGCGCCGGTCAGGATGACGATGGAATCGGTCGGTTTCAGCTGTGTGGTGATCTGCATGGGCGCCCTGGCGGGTTCGGGGAACGGCTGTTACATCTCTGGCGTGGAACAAGAAACGGGAGAGCCGGGATGGTCAAGGTCCTGTTCGTGTGCACGGGCAACATCTGCCGGTCGCCCACCGCCGAAGGTGTGTTCCGCCATCTGGTAAAGCAAGCGGGTCTGGGCCGCCGCATCGCCACCGATTCGGCCGGCACCCACGGCTATCACGTGGGGGAGGCTCCCGACCCGCGCAGCCAGCGCGCCGCCAAGGCCCGCTGCGTGGACCTGTCGGACCTGCGCGCCCGCAAGGTGACGGCGGCGGATTTCACGGAGTTCGACTACATCCTGGCCATGGACCGCGGTCACCTGACGCAGCTCCGCCGCATGGCCCCGCCGGACGGTCGCGCCACGGTCGCGCTGTTCCTGGATTATGCGCCGGGTGCGGCGGGCCGCGAGGTGCCGGACCCCTACTACGGCGAGGGCAACCACTTCACCGAGGTGCTGGACCTCTGCGAAGCCGGCGCCGCCGGCCTGCTGGAGGCCATCCGGCGGGAGCGGCTGTGAGCACGCCCCCGGACCTCCGCGCCACCCTGGAACGGGCGCTGGGCAGCCCGGTGCGGACGCTCGACCGGCTGGCGGACGGACACAACGCGGTGCTTTGGAAAATTACGCTGGCCGACGGGCGGCGGCTGGTGGCGAAGGCGGGAACGGGGCTGGAGCCGGAGGGCTTCATGCTGCGCCACCTCGCCGCGCACTCGGCGCTGCCGGTCCCGGCGGTGCACGCCGCCGACGACCAGCTTCTGGTGATGGACTTCGTCGAGACCTCCGGCACCATCACGCCCGCGGTGGAGGAGCAGGCGGCGGAGTTGATCGCCGCGCTCCACGGGATCGGCGCCCCGCGCTACGGCTTCCCGCGCGACACGCTGATCGGGCCGCTGCCGCAGCCGAACGGCGAGTTGGACGACTGGATCGCCTTCTTCCGCGACCGCCGCCTGCTGTTCATGGCACACAAGGCGCTGGAGGACGGGCGGATCGACCGTGGGCTGATGGCGGGCCTGGAACGACTGGCCGACCGCCTGCCGGACCTGATCGGGACGCCGGCGGCGCCCTCGCTGATCCATGGCGATCTGTGGGGTGGCAACGTGCTGACCCGCGGCGGGCGGGTCGCGGCCTTCATCGATCCGGCGCTGTACCACGCCGACGCGGAAATCGAACTGGCCTTCACGACGCTGTTCGGCACCTTCGGGGAGCCCTTCTTCCGGCGCTACGGCGAGATCCGGCCGATCCGTCCGGGCTTTTTCGAATTGCGGCGGGATCTGTACAACCTCTACCCGCTGCTGGTCCATGTGCGGCTGTTCGGCGGGTCCTACGTCGGGTCCGTGGAGCGGACGGTCCGCCGATTGGTCGGCTGACCTCCTCCCGGTTGATCACTCGCCGAATTTCATAAGCTTTCCTTGCGCATGACGTCTCGCTGCGCCACGTGGGGATGGTCTATGCTGACCGGGCATCGTCCCTTGGGAGCGGTTTCCCCATGCACCACCCGCCCGGCGTCCTCGACGGGGTCGCCCTGTTCGAATCCTTCTCGCCCGAGGAGCGTGAGGCGGTGGCCGCACGCGGCCGTGTGCTGGAACTGCCGGCCGGCACCGTGCTGATGCGCGAGGGCGACGAAGCCGACGCGCTCTATGTCCTGCTGGACGGCACGGTGCGGGTGATCCGCGCCGACGCGGTCGGCAATCTTGTGGAGGTCGGATTCCGCTTGGCCGGCGAGTGCTTCGGAGAAATGGCGCTGATCGACGGCCATCAGCGCTCCGCCACCGTCGTGGCCGCGTCGCGGGTGCGCGTGTTCGAACTGGAACACGACCCCTTCATGGAGGTGATGGCCCGCACGCCCGGCCTGATGCCCAAGCTGCTGCGGGAACTCAGCCGCAAGATCCGCGACGTGACGGAACGTGTGGTCCGCGAGGATTTGGAACGCCGGACCCGCTCCGCGGAAGCCGAACTGGCCCGCCACCGCGCCATCACCCAGGCCGTCACCGGGCTGGCGCACGAGATGAACACCCCACTGGGCATCTGCGTCACCGCCGCCAGCCATCTGCAGGACACGGCCGGGGCCGGAGACGCCCCGCTTCAACCCGCCTTGATTCAGGAGTCCGCCGGGATCCTGGTCGACAACCTGGATCGGGCGGTGCAACTGGTGCATGGCTTTTCCGCCATCGCCGCCTGCCACCACGCGGAGCCGCTGGAAACGCTCGACATGCTCGACGTGGCCGAGCAGGCCGCCGCGCTGTTCGCCATGGAACGGCCGGACGCGCCCATCCACATCCGGACGGAGGTGGACGGCCCGCGGCCCTGGGTCGGCTACCGCACGCATCTGGAGCGGGCGCTGTTCCAGCTGTTCGCCAACGCGGCGGCGCACGCCTATCCCGGCGGGGGCGAAGGCTGCTTTGTCGACGTGACGGTGGACCCCGACGCGCTGGAAGGCAAGCCGGCCTGGCGCCTGTCCGTCCGCGACCGTGGCGTGGGCATACCGGAGGACGCGCTGCCCAAACTGGCCGACGCCTTCTTCACCACCGCCCGCGCGCGTGGGCACAAGGGACTGGGCCTGACCATCGTTTTCAACACGGTGACCGGCCCGCTCGGCGGCCGCATGCAGGTGGACAGCGCCCCCGGCGCCGGCACCAGCGTGACCATCACGATCCCGCAGGAGCTTTGAGCCAACGGGGGGGCATCCCGTCCGGGAGGACGGCAGACGGGATTTGGACCCGACTCGACCGCCATTCAGGGCCGGCGGAGCGGCGTCGGCCTGGAAAAGTCACAGCCACTCTCTCTGGACCTGCCGGTCATGGCTGCCATTTTCACGATCGTTCCCGCGCATCCCCGCCTTTTTGCCTTCATATTTTCCGCGTATGTGTGAGATGGGCCGCCCGAGGCTAGGCCATTTGTATACGAACCAAAAGCCAAGCCCCCTCGCCTTCCAGCGCAGGCTAAGATACCCTTCGCTTTCGTTCCCCAACTGCCGGTCCCATGCCCGACCACGCCGCTACAACCGCCGCATCGTCTGCGGCGGCCCCCTCGCCGCTTCGCCGGCCCCGCCTGGATGCGGCCATCGGCTGGCTGGCGGCGGCGGGGCTGGTGTTCCTGCTGGCGGCCGTGAGCGTTCTGGCGGTGGAATCGCGCCAACGTGCCATCAACGAGGCGAAGGAGCGTGCCGAATCGGCCGCCCATGTCCTGGCGGAGCACGCCGCCCGCCTGTTCGACGCGGCCGACCTGCTGGTCGAACACACCGTTCAGCGGATCCGGGATGTGAGCTGGGATGAGATCGAAACATCCCGCCGCATCTGGGAGAGTCTGCACAACGCGGTGGTGCCCCTGCCCTTTCTGGATGCCCTGTGGCTGAACGACCAGACCGGCCGGCTGCGTCTGACCACGGTGGGCTTTCCGGCCCCCTATTCGAACGCCAGCGACCGCGACGCCTTCCACGCCCACCTGTCCGGGTCGGAGCGCTCCTACATCGGCGAGCTGATCATCGGCCGCGTCACGCAGAAGCCGACCTTCCTCGTCAGCCGGCGCCTTTCCGAGCGCGACGGCACGTTCCGCGGCATCGCCTCCGTGACGGTCGATCCGTCCTATTTCGACGGCTTCTACCAGCGGCTCGATTTGCCTTACGAGTCGGTCATCCTCATGTTCCGGGCCGACGATTTCAGCGTGCTGGTCCGCCACCCGGAAAAGAACCCCAGCGCTCCCGCTCCGGTCATCGAATTCGGGCGACAGTCGGTGCAGGCCAACCCGACCAGCGGCGTGGCGGAGAACGACCGCCTGATCTTCGCCCACCGCGGTGTCGAGAACTGGCCAGTCTACGTCGCCGTGCGCACCGATCTGGCGCCGGTCCTGGAGGCGTGGCGCAAGGGGCTGGCTCCCTACGCCGGAGTGGCCTCGGCGGCCGCCGCCGCGCTGCTGGCCCTGTCCGCCTTCGGCTTCCGGCAGGCGCGCGCCGCCCGCCTTCTCCAGCAGAGGCTGGAGCATCGCGTGCGGGAGCGCACCGCCTCCCTCCAGGCGGCGCTGACCCAGCGCGACGAGGTGCTGGCGCAGAAGGATCTGCTGATGCGGGAGGTCAATCACCGCATCAAGAACAGCCTTCAGCTCGTGTCCAGCCTGCTGTCCCTGCAAAGCCAGGGCAGCGGCAACCCCGAGACGCGCGCCAGCCTTGCCGAGGCCGGGCGCCGCGTCCATGCGGTCAGCGACATCCACCAGCTTCTCTACAAGGTGGACGACGTCCAGGTCGTGCCCTTCCACGACTACCTGACCACCCTGTGCCGCGACCTGGAGCGTTCCGCCCTGGCGGACAGCAACGGCTGGCGCCTGGATCTGGCGGTGCAGCCGGTGGAAGTGCCGACCGATCAGGCGGTTCCGCTGGGCTTGATCGCCAACGAGCTGCTGATGAACGCGGTCAAGCACGCCTACCCCGGCGACGGCCCGAAGCCCATCGCCGTGGAACTGACCCATGTCGACCACAGCGTCCGGCTGACCGTCGAGGACCAGGGCGTCGGCCTGCCGGAGGGGTTCGACTGGCGGCGCAGCCGCAGCCTGGGCATGCGGCTGGTCCACGCCCTGTCCAGCCAGCTCGGCGCCACACTGGCGGTGGAACCGCGCAAGCCCGGCACCCGCTTCACGGTGCAGGCCCCGCTCAATCGGACGGCCTGAGGTTTGGGCCTATCGTCCCGCGCGCAGCGGGATGTCCAGCCGTTCCACCGCGCAGCTTCCCGGTTCGGCGCGGCAGTGGCGGAATTCCACGCGCATCATGCCGTCGTTGCGGTCGGAGTCGGCGAAACGCACGGGGGCCTTCAGCGGAAGGATGGCGCGCACCGGGCCGTGTTCGCGCTCTGACCGGATGGCCGCGGGAAAGCGCCCGGCCACCCGGTCGCGCAGCAGCGTCGGCACATCGACCCGCAGCACCGGCGGCATCACCCGCACCCCCGCCGGCGGGGTCAGGGTGAGGACCAGCGCCTCCCCCTTGCGGCGCGCCTCCAGCGCGGCGGTGAAGGGGCCGGCGGGCGTCTCCGCGCTCCAGATCCGCGCCGGGCTTTGCGCCCCGTTTTGCGCCCCAATTTGTGCTATGGCCGGCCATGCGGGTGCGACACCAAGGATCACGGTCGCGAGGGCGGCGATGGCGGCGTGACGCTTGCATAAGGGCATGACAAGGCGGAGGATGCAACTTGGCGTAAGGGTCTGCAAGTTCACTCTATGGGCATACCCGAACGTCCCCCGTTGCCCTCCCGCCCTGATGAGCA
>JAEZPL010000760.1 GCA_023413605.1 Pseudomonadota bacterium | reverse complement strand
TCCGTCTTCCCCATGGAACTGGCGGTGGGCGAGGTCCAGTTGTCCGGGCACCGCTGCTTCACCGGCTTCATCCGCGACCTGACCGAGCGGCAGGCGACCGAAAAGCGCCTTCAGGAGTTGCAGGCGGAGCTGCTGCACGTCAGCCGTGTCAGCGCCATGGGGCAGATGGCCTCCACCCTGGCGCACGAGCTGAACCAGCCGCTGACCGCGGTCATCAACTACGCCAAGGCCGTGAAGCGTCTGCTCGACCGCCCGGACGGCGCCGACAAGGCCAAGGAAACGATGGACAAGGCCACCGCCCAGGCGGCGCGCGCCGGCCAGATCATCCGCCGCCTGCGCAACTTCATCGAGAAGGGGCAGACCGAGCGTTCGGTGGAAAGCATCAACAAGGTGGTGGAGGAGGCGAGCGCCCTGGCCCTGGTCGGGGCGAAGGAAAGCGGCGTGCACGTCCGGCTCGACCTGCACGCGGACGACCGCCCGGTGCTGATCGACAAGATCCAGATCCAGCAGGTCATCCTGAACCTGATCCGCAACGCCATCGAGGCCATGGCCGACCAGCCGCGCCGGGAACTGACCGTCGCCACCCTGCCGGAACCGAGGCAGGACGCGCTGATGCGCGTCAGCGTCTGCGACACCGGCCCCGGCCTGTCCGACACGGTGCTGGCCCAGCTGTTCCAGCCCTTCGTCACCACCAAGGAGAAGGGGATGGGCCTCGGCCTGTCGATCTGCCGCTCCATCATAGAGGCCCACGGCGGCCGCTTGTGGCTTGAACAGGGCGAGGAAGGCGCCACCTTTGCCTTCACCGTACCGGTTGCCGGAGCCGACCATGAGCAGTGACCTGACCGTCTTCGTCGTCGACGACGACGAGGCCGTGCGCGATTCCGTGGCCGTGCTGCTGGAATGCGCGGGCTTTCAGGTGGAAGTCTTCGATTCTCCGGTGGCATTCCTGGGATCCGGGGCGCCGTCGCGCGGCGGCTGCCTGCTGGTGGACGTGCGCATGCCGCAGATGACCGGGCTGGACGTCCAGGAACGGCTGGCGGAGCAGGGGCACGCCATGCCGGTGATCGTCATGACCGGCCACGCCGACGTGCCGCTGGCCGTGCGCGCCATGAAGGCCGGCGCCGTCGATTTCGTGGAAAAGCCGTTCGAGGAACAGGCGCTGATCGACAGCATCCGCTCGGCGCTGCGCCGTGCCGGGAAAGCCCGGGAGGCCGCCCCGGCCCCGGCACAGCCGGCCCCCGCGGCCTCCGCCCCCGAAGCCGCCCCGGGATCCGCTTCGGATCCGGAACTCCGGGGCCGGCTGGACAGCCTGACCCCGCGGGAGCGCGACGTGCTGCAATGGCTGGTGGCCGGCAAGTCGAACAAGGTCATCGCGTTCGAACTGTCGATCAGCCCGCGCACCGTGGAAATCCACCGCGCCCGCGTGATGGACAAGATGCGGGCCGACAGCCTGCCGTCGCTGGTGCGCATGGCGCTGGCCGCCGGGGTCGCGCCCGGTGGTACCTGATCCGGGGTAGCGTTTGACCCGGGGAATGGTCCGGGAAGCGACTGATCTGCATCAAAACAGCGCCCGATACGCAGAACTCCGTATTCCGGCCCCGCCACGCCGCTTCTATCTTCGAGAAAGCGCCGCCAGTCGGCGTCTTCGTGCGTGGATTTGAAAGCTGGAGGCAGGTGTGGCCAAACCGGGCGAAAGCATCGTCTACATCGTCGACGACGATGAGCCGGTGCGTGACTCGATGAAGGCGCTGCTGGAAGCGTGTTCGTTCGAAGTGCGCGACTACGCGTCGTGCCAGAGCTTCATCGACCAGTTCGACGGAAAACCGCAGGGTTGCCTCGTCCTCGACCTGCATCTGCCGGTCATGAGCGGGCTGGAGTTTCTCGAACGGTTCGGCGCCGACCTGCATGGATTGCCGGTGATCATGGTGTCCGGCCGCGGCGATCCGGCGACGCTCGCCCGCGCCAAGGAGGCGGGGATCACCACCTTCCTGGAAAAGCCGTTCGAAGAGGACGATCTGCTCGACGCCGTGCAGCGCCTGCTGCCGGCCGCCGCCAACGAGCCGTAAGCGGGCCGCCCCATAGGAACTTCCCCGTAGGTAGTCCTACGTACGCAATAGCCCTTAGGTAAAAGACCGAACTGCACAACACGGCGTCCTGACAGTACCTTCGGCCACATCAAAGCGGTTGCCAGACACCGGTACGACACCGGATCAGCCAAGCCACCGCCGCCGAATTTGCCGGGAGCCCGTCATGTCCGCTCACCTCGCCGTCGCCGCCCAGCCGAACCGCTTCTCGCCGGGCCATCTGGCCGCCGCGATGACGCCGTCCCTGGCGGACCTGCCGCGGGCCTCGCAGACGAGCGGCACCGACCCCTTCGCCGGCCTTGGCCAGACCAAGGTTCTCGACCGCGAACAGTCGGTCTTCGCGGAAGGCGATGCCGCCGACGCCATCTTCCGCGTGCTGGACGGCGTGATCCGCCTGTACAAGCTGCTGCCGGACGGGCGCCGGCAGATCATCGGCTTCTTCCAGGCCGGCGACATCATGGGCCTCGCCTTCTCCGACCGCTACCTCTACTCGGCCGAGACGGTGACCGCGACGTCGCTCCAGCGCATCCCGCGCACCCAGCTTGAGACGCTGATGGACACGCGTCCGTCGCTGGCGCGCCGGCTGCTGTCGGTCACCACGTCGGAACTGGTGGCGGCGCAGGACCAGATGCTGCTGCTGGGCCGGAAGACGGCGCTGGAAAAGCTGGCCTCCTTCCTGCTGTCGCTCAGCCGCCGCGCCGGAGGCCGCCGCGCCATCGCCCTGCCGATGAGCCGCGGCGACATCGCCGACCACCTGGGCCTGACCACCGAGACGGTGTCGCGCGGCTTCACCAAGCTGAAGACCAGCCGCCTGATCCGCATCGTCGACAACGGCAAGGTCGAACTGCTGGACTGCGACGCGCTGGCCGATCTGGCCGAGTGCGCCTGACCGGGGATTTATGCCCCGAAGCCGCCGTCGATGGTTTGCATCGAACCGGTGATCATCGCCCCGTGGGGGCCGGCGATGAAGGCCGTGAGTTCCGCGATTTCGCTGGCGTGCGCGTGGCGCTTGATGGCCATGAAGCTGCGCGCGAAGTCCGCGAACGGCCCGTCGGTGGGGTTCATGTCGCTGTGGGTCGGCCCCGGCTGGATGGAGTTGACGGTGATGCCGCGCTCCCCGAAATCGCGGGCAAGGCCCCGCACCATTCCCTGCACCGCCGACTTGGTCAGCGCGTAGGCGGAGGCCCCGGCAAAGGGAATGCGGTCGCCGTTGACCGAGCCGATCACGATGATTCGCCCGTTGTCGTTCATGCGGCGCGCCGCCTCGACCGCGGCGTGGTAGGGCGCGCGGACGTTGATGTCGATCATGCGGTCGACGGCGTCCGGATCGAGCGTCAGCGGATCGCCCATCACGATCGTTCCCGCGTTGGCCACCAGCACGTCCAGCGCGCCGCGCCCGGCGACCGTCGCGACCAGCGCGTCGCGGTCGGCGCTGTCGGTGCGGATGGCCTGCGCCCCGGTCTCCGCGGCCAACGCTTCGGCCGCATCCTGCGACCCGAAGTAGGTGAAGGCGACATTGCCGCCCCCGGCCGCGAAGCGGCGGACGATGGCTTCACCAATGCCCCGGCTGCCGCCGAGGACCAGGATGTTCTTACCCGTGAAGTCGGACATGGTGGGTTCCTTGCGTTTCTATAGTGAACGCTATATAAACTCGGGAGGGATCCCGTCGCAAGGAGTTTTTATAGTGGACGCTACAAAAAAACCGGGACCGCGCGGGCGGCGGCGGTCCTTCGATGTGGACGAGGCGGTCGAGACGGCGATGAAGCTGTTCCACGCGCGCGGCTACGACGCCGTTGGCGTGGCCGAGCTGGGGGCGGAACTGGGCATCAAGCCGCCCAGCTTCTACGCCGCCTTCGGCAGCAAGGCCGGCCTGTTCGAGCGTGCGCTGCGCCGCTTCACGGAAGGGAAGGCCAACATCTTTCTGGCGGCGCGGGCGGAAGGCGGCACCGTGGCCGAGGTGATCGACCGCACCCTGGCGCTGGCCGCCCGGCTTTATCCGCAGCGGGATGGGGTGGCCGGCTGCCTCGTGCTCGACGGCACGCGCAACAGCGCGGATCCGGAGGCCTGCGCGATGACGGCCGCCGCGAGGCGGGCCGCGCGTGACGCCGTCCGGGACTTCATTGCGACGGAATACCCGGCGCGCGCCGACGAGCTTGCGGACTTCGTGGCGATCGCGATGCGCGGCATGTCCGCCGCGGCCCGCGACGGCGCCGACGAGGCGACGCTGAAGGCCTTCGCCGACATCGCCAGCCGCGCCTTCCGCCGGGAAATCGGGAAGGAGTAAAGGCCGTGGGGATGCCCGCCGGCTTCAGAACGTCCCGAGAAGGGAGCCGAGGAGGATGACCGCGGCCAGGGCCAGCAGGGAACTGACGATCCCCACCACCACGATGCCGCCGTAACCGTCGCGGTGGGTCGTGCCGCAGAGCGCCAGCAGGGAGACCACCGCCCCGTTGTGCGGCAGGATGTCGAG
>JAEZPL010000755.1 GCA_023413605.1 Pseudomonadota bacterium | reverse complement strand
ACGACGGTTTCGGTGACCAACCGCGCGCCCACCGTGACCGCGACGCCGCGCGGCGTGGGCCTCGGCCAGACGGTGGCCGTCTCCACGCTGGTCAGCGCCACCGACGCCGAGGGCGACGCGCTGAGCTATTACATCTCCGACCCGTCGGGAGCCGGGCGGCTCAACCTGAACGGCGCGGTCAACCAGTTGAACGCGACCCAGCAGGCGGCCGGCAACTACCAGGTCTCCGCCGCCGACTTCGCCAAGCTGACCTACACCGGCAATGGCGCCGAGGCGCTGACCGTCTGGGCCTACGACGGGGCGCAATGGAGCGCCGCGACGACGGTGTGGGTGGCCAACCGCGCCCCGACCGTCACCGCAACACCAACGGCGCTGGGCCTCGGCCAGACGGTGGCGTTGTCCACGCTGGTCAGCGCCACCGACGCCGAGGGCGACGCGCTGGTCTATTACATCTCCGACCCGTCGGGAGCCGGTCGGCTCAACCTGAACGGCGCCGTCAACCAGCTGAACGCGACCCAGCAGGCGGCCGGCAACTACCAGGTCTCCGCCACCGACTTCGCCAAGCTGACCTACACCGGTGGCGGCAGCGAGGCGCTGACCGTCTGGGCCTACGACGGGTTGCAGTGGAGCGGCGCGACGACGGCGTCGGTGACGGTGATCAACAGCGCCCCCGTCATCACAGGGTCGTCGAATGCGTTGGGCCTTGGCCAGACGGTGGCGATGTCCACGCTGGTCAGCGCTTCGGACGCCGACGGTCACGCGCTGAGCTACTACATCTCCGACCCGTCGGGGGCCGGCCGGCTCAACCTGAACGGCGCCGTCAACCAGTTGAGCGCAACCGAGCAGGCGGCCGGCAACTATCAGGTTTCCGCCGCCGACTTCGCCAAGCTGACCTACACCGGCGGCGGCGGCGAGCAATTGAAGGTCTGGGCCTACGATGGGCTGCAGTGGAGCGGCGCTGCGGCGGTGACGGTGACCAACAGCGCCCCCACCGTCACCGCGATGCCGCGGATGCTGAACATCGGCCAAACGGTGGCCGTGTCCACGCTGTTCAGCGCCACCGACGCCGAAAACGACGCGCTGATCTATTACATCTCCGATCCGGCGGGGGCCGGGCGGCTCAACCTGAACGGCGCGGTCAACCAGCTGAGCACGACCCAGCAGGCGGCCGGCAACTATCAGGTCTCCGCCGCCGACTTCGCCAAGCTGACCTACACCGGTGGCGGCGGCGAGCAATTGAAGGTCTGGGCCTATGACGGGTTGCAGTGGAGCGCTGCGGTGACGGCGGCGGTGACCAACAGCGCCCCCACCGTTACCGCGACGCCACTGGCCTTGGCCCTTGGCCAGACGGTTGCCTTGACCACGCTGATCAGCGCCACCGACGCCGAGGACGACGCGCTGACCTATTACATCTTCGACCCGGCAAGGGGCGGGTGGATCAACCTGAACGGCGCGGTCAACCAGCTTAGCGCGACCCAGCAGGCGTACGGCCACTATCAGGTCTCCGCCGCCGACTTCGCCAAGCTGACCTACACCGGCAACGGCAGCGAAGAGTTGAAAGTTTGGGTCTATGAAGATCTGATGTCGGGAGACCCAGTAACAGCGACAATAACCAACAGCAGTCCCACCGTAACTCCCAATGCGCCGTTGCGGACAAAAATCGGGGAAGAGGTGTACCTCTCCAGCTTGTTCAGCGTCATCGATCCTGAAGGCGATCCGATAACGAGCTATTACATCCATGATCGCAATCCGATCGACCAGGGGCTCGTGAACCTGAACGGCGCCACCAACCTGTTGAGCCAGGCTGAGGAAAGCAAAGGTTATTATCAGTTTTCCGCTGAGGATTTTGCCAAGGTCACATTCAGAAACCCCGGCGGTGCTTTTCTGAATGTCAAGGCCTCTGATGAACAGGGCTGGGGCAAGTCGGAACTCCTCTCGCTGATCAACGCCTCACCAGTCATCAAGGTGCATCCGCGGTCGGTCAAGGTTGGCGAGACGATCAGCATCGCTTCCCTGTTCACCGATATTCCGGACTACGAAGGCGACCCGGTGGTCAATTACATCATCGTGGGTCCGTACGGCAGTAATAACGTCGTAAACCTGGACGGCACCGACGGCTGGATAAACCTGAACGGCGCTGTAAATCTGATTGATTGGGACAGTGCCCGATTTGGCCAGTATAAAGTTCCTGCGGCCGACATCCAGAAGGTCACATACACGGGCGCCGGCGGTCAAACCATGATATTGATAGCTCCGTGCGATGAGCAATCGGGTGGCTGGGCAGAGTTCATACAGCTGACCAACGCCGCACCGTTCGTCGAAGCGCTGCCGAAGACGCTTGCGAACGATCAGACGGTCAGTGCTTCCACCCTGTTCAGCGTGATCGATGCGGACGGGGACGTGATGACACGTTACGCCATCAGGGATCCGGCGGGTGCTGGCTCGGTCAACTTGAACGGTGCCACCAATCTGGCCAGTGCGGCCGACCAGACGCTTGGCGTCTACGAGTTCTCCGCCGCCGACCTCGCGAGGGTCACCTACACAAGCGGTGGCCGCGAGACACTGCGCATCCGGGCTTATGACGGGGGGCAGTGGAGCGACGAGGCGGCGGTGCTGATGAACAATGGCGCCCCGGTTCTGACTTCGGTGCCTCATACGCTGAAGGCCGGGCAGACCGTCGGCATGTCCACCTTGTTCAAGGTTGCCGATACGGGCGTGAACCCGGTCACGCGCTACGCCATCCAGGACCCGGCGGGCGGCGGCACGGTGAACCTGAACGGCGCCATCAACATGGCAAGTGCGGGGGATCAAGCCGCCGGCATTTCCTGGATTTCGCAGGCCGACATCGGGAAAGTAACCTACACGGCCGGCGCGACCGAACAGGTCAAAATTTCAGCCTATGATGGCGTCCAGTGGGGCGCCACGACGGCGGTGTCGCTGATCAACCAGGCGCC
Organism: Pseudomonadota bacterium; assembly: GCA_023413605.1. Classification (GTDB taxonomy): domain Bacteria; phylum Pseudomonadota; class Alphaproteobacteria; order Azospirillales; family Azospirillaceae; genus Azospirillum. The sequence continues at coordinate 14,288 of JAEZPL010000755.1, read as the reverse complement.
GGTGGTGACCGTGAAGTCCGGGGTGGACCACTCCTTCTCGGGCTTCAACGTCTACAGCGGTGAACCCTTCCTCCTCACCGACGCCTTCAACGTCTTTGATCCGGAGGGCGATGAGATAACCCACTATCGGATCGACGCTCCATCCGTATTCAGCTCAATAGATCTGAACGGCGCCAACAACTTGGCAAGTGTGGCTGACCAATCCTTGGACAGATACATAGTGTCCGCCGATGATATCGGAAAACTGGAGTTTGCTTTCTTCTCAGACTTTCCCTCTATCGACTCCCCTCTTCCTTCCGGAAGATACATGGAGATTCGCGCCTACGACGGCGCGCAATGGAGCAAGGCGAATGGATTTGGGATGACGCACCTTTTCTGGCAGGATTGAGCAGGCCGTGCGCGGCATCAGCACGGTCAAGGCGCTGTCGCTGGAGCCAGTGCAACGCCGCTGTCGGGACGGGCGGCCGGCCGAGGGCAGCATCTCCGTCGGCACCCTGTCCGCCTGCGACGCCGAGCCGTTGGTCTCCCTGGTTCCCTGACTGTGCCGCTGGAAGTCGAAGCGGAGGTCAAGGCGGCCGGCGGATGCCACAGGCACCGGCTCGGAACCGCCGCCATACCGCCGCCTCCGCAGCGTGCCGGTGTCGATTGGGGTGCAGGATGGTGCGGTTGTGCTCGCCCTCGGTGCGGCAAAAGGCCGGGGGGGTGTTACAAATACGCGAAGGTCACTTCTTGTAGCCCTTGCAAAGGCGGAAGCTGTATAAGACAGCCCCTTCCTGCTTTGTCATCCTGTAAGGAATTTTTGCGCCATGACCCACTCCCGCCGCATTTCGGTGATCGGGCTCGGCTACGTCGGCCTTCCCGTGGCCGTCGCGTTCGGCCGGACCGGTGCGCCCGTTGTCGCCTTTGACATTGACTCCCGGCGCATCGCTGCGCTGAAGGCCGGGCACGACCACACGGGCGAGGTGGCGGATGCGGACCTGGCCGCGGCCTCCCTGCACCTGACCGACGATGCAGCGGATTTGGCGCAGGCCGACTTCCACATCGTCACGGTGCCGACGCCGATCGACGATGCCCGGCGCCCGGACCTGCGCCCGCTGCTGGCCGCCAGCCGCACCGTCGGGCGGCACCTGAAGCGCGGCGACGTGGTGGTCTACGAATCCACCGTCTACCCCGGCGCCACCGAGATGGACTGCGTGCCGGTGCTGGAGGCGGAGTCGGGCCTGACCTTCGGGCGCGACTTCACCGTCGGCTACTCGCCGGAGCGCATCAACCCCGGCGACAAGGAACACCGGTTCGAGACCATCACCAAGGTGGTCTCCGGTTCCGATCCCGCCACGCGGGAACTCGTCGCCGCCGTCTACGGCAGCGTCGTGAAGGCCGGCGTGCACGAGGCCGCCTCCATCGCCGTGGCGGAGGCCGCCAAGGTGATCGAGAACACCCAGCGCGACGTCAACATCGCCCTGATGAACGAGCTGGCCGTGATCTTCCACCGCCTGGGCATCGACACCCGCGACGTGCTGGCCGCCGCCGGCACCAAGTGGAACTTCCTGAAGTTCCAGCCGGGCCTCGTCGGCGGCCACTGCATCGGCGTCGACCCCTACTACCTGACCCACCGGGCCGAGCAGCTGGGCCACAACCCGGAGGTCATCCTGGCCGGCCGGCGCATCAACGACACCATGGGCAAGTATGTCGCGCAGGAGACGGTGAAGCGGCTGCTGCGCGCGCGGGACGGGCAGACCGGCACGCTGCGCGTCACGGTGCTTGGGCTGACCTTCAAGGAGGACGTGCCCGACATCCGCAACACCCGCGTGGTGGACATCGTGGCGGAGTTGGAGAGCTTCGGCGTGGAGGTCGCGGTGCACGACCCGCTGGCCGTGGCCGAGGAGGTCACCCACGAATACGGCCTGACCCTGACCGCGCGGGACGCCCTGCCGCCCGCCGACGCCGTGGTGCTGGCGGTCCCTCACGCCAGCTACCAGGCTGAAGGCTGGGACCTCGTGACCGGCCTGCTGAAGGGTGGCCGTGGCCTTGTCATCGACGTCAAGGGCCTGCTCGACCGCAGCCGCATGCCCGCGGACGTGGAGTTGTGGCGCCTGTAACCCTAAAGCGGATTTCGATCCGCTTTGGACCGCGACGGCGGACCCGGACGCTCATGCGTCCGAAGCCCCGGCCGGCGAATGAGGCCATATGAATCTAAAGCGGATGCCAATCCGCTTTAGGGGCGGCCGTGAGCAGGAAACCCCGGCCGCGAGAGCGGTTCGGGGTTCGCGTCCCGGATCGAACGTCCTGAAAACGGTAAGGGCCGCTCCGTTCGGAGCAGCCCTTGTCCGGCCGAGGCCAGTCCGCCGCACCTCCCGTGATTGAGGATCTTGGCTTTCCGGCATTGTCCACGGCCGTGCCCGTGGTTTGCATGTTTTCGGCAGTCCCGCAAGTGCCTTATCAGGCGCCTTCCGGATTTCACCGCTCCAGCGAACGCTCCCATTCCAGTGCGCTGCGGACGATCTCGTCCAGCCTGTCGTGCGTCGGAATCCAGCCGAGCCGCTCCCGGATCCGGTCGGCCGCCGCCACGAGCTGAGGCGGGTCGCCGGGGCGCCGGGGAGCGAGCGTGGCGGGCACCCGCTCGCCGCTCACCTCCTCCAGCGTGCGCACGACCTCGCGGACCGAGGCGCCCCGCCCATAGCCGCAGTTCAGTGTCAGGCTTTCGCCGCCCCGCCGCAGGTGCTGAAGCGCCAGGACATGGGCGTCGGCCAGATCGCTCACGTGGATGTAGTCGCGGACGCAGGTGCCATCGGGCGTCGGATAGTCCGTGCCGAAGATCGCCAGCGGCGGCCGCCGACCGAGCAAGGCCTGGCAGGCGACCTTGATCAGATGCGTCGCCGTCGGCGTCGCCTGGCCGGTGCGTCCGGCCGCGTCGGCGCCGGCCACGTTGAAATAGCGCAGGATGACGCTGCGCAGCCCATGCGCCGCCCCGGCATCGCGCAGCATGCGTTCGGTCATCAGCTTGGAGGCGCCGTACGGGTTGATCGGGGCGGTCGGCGTGTCCTCGTCGATCGGCACCCGGTCGGGCGCGCCGTAGACGGCCGCCGTGGAGGAGAACACGACCCGCTCGACGCCCAGCCGCATGCAGGCATCCAGCAGGGTCAGGCTGTTGACGGTGTTGTTCCGGTAGTAGGAAAGCGGCTTCGAAACCGATTCAGGGACGATGATCGAGCCCGCAAAATGCATCACCGCATCGACGTTGTGCTCGCGGATCACCCGTTCCAGAAGGCTGTCCGACCCGATATCCCCCTCGATCAGGGGAACCGGGGCCGGGATGGCCGCCCGCCGGCCGGTCGAAAGATTGTCGATGGTAACCGCGGGAATGCCGGCGTCGGTGAGCGCGTGTAGAACATGGCTGCCGATGTAGCCTGCTCCTCCGGTCACCAGAACACGGCATGACGCCACCGGTTCATCAAGCATGCTGGGCGCTTCCTTTTCCGTGTCGTTCGGAGAATGCCGAGCGGTTTTTCCCGAACGGCCCTGCCCTGGAGCTAACGGAAACCGGGAAATTCTGTCAATTTGGCCTGATTGGTCTGTCCATCCGCGACGCCGGGGGCGATTCGCCTCCGTGGGAATTACCGCCATCGGCGCGCGCCGGCTCAGCCGTGGGAAGCCGCGGCGCGCAGAAGCTGGATCAGGCGGGGAGCGGTTACCGACAGGGAATAATCCCGCACCACCTTGGCCCGCCCCGCCGCTCCCAGGCGCCGGCGCAGTTCCGGGTTGTCGGCAAGCCGGCGCAGCGCATCCGCCCATTCCTGCGGGCTCTCGGCCAGGAAGCCGTTGACGCCGTGTTCGACGATGTCGCGGTTGGCGCCGATGGGAGACGCGACCACCGGCTTTCCGCAGGCCATGTACTGGATCAGTTTATAGCCGCACTTCCCACGTTCCCAAAGCGTATCGGCGAGCGGCATGATGCCGATGTCGAACGCGGCGATGTGCCGTGTTTCGGTGCCTTCGAGCCAGGGGTGACGGTCGCAGGCGAGGCCCCCGAGCGCGTCCGGGTTGGCCCCCACCAGACAGAGCCGGGCCTCGTTCCCCATCACCAGCCGGCGCAGCGGATCGGCGATCAGGTCGAGATAGTGGTCGGTGACCGGAGAGCCGATCCAGCCGATCACCGGGGGCCGGGCGGTCGACGGCGGCGCGGCCAGGGGGTAGCGGGCGATGTCCACCACGGTCGGCAGGATCGCGACCGACGGGGCGCCGGCCGACTCGGCGCGTCCAGCCAGATACGCGTTGCCCACGGTCACCAAAGCGGCCCGACGCATCAACTGGTCGAGCTTGCTCCCCAGCAGCCGGCGGGCCAGAGGCCACCGGCTGCGGTCATAGTGGTGAAACCAGGCATCATCAAAATCGACGACGTAGGGCGGGGCCGATTCCAGGAGCCAGCGTTCCGCGCCGTAGGGCAGCCAAGGGAGCAGTTCCTTCTCGATCCACAGGAGATCGAACCGGTGAGCTGCCGCCATTTGGCCGATACGGACGGCGTAGGCAGCGGCGATCCGATGCAGCGGGCGCACCCGGCTGGTGTAGAGCGCCTCCAGATACGAATCCGGCAGCAGAGGCGCGACGGCGACCGACAGGCCCGCCTCGGCCAGGGCCGGGAGGAACTGATAATGCCGAAGGCGACTGCTGGGACCCAGGGGGCTGTAGCGGGAGAGCAGCAAAATACGCATGGGCCGCGAGCGATGTTTCTTCGGACAATGGCATGGCGGCTGCGGTGCTGCAAACCGGGAACGGCAGGACGTCGTTCCCGGAAGGCTTCGAGCGCGGCGCGGAACCGGACGGGGGCATTGTCGTCAAAGATGGCGGGCAAATCCACCCGCGCTTCCCGCCGCAACGATGAATTGCGCGAATTACCGATCCAAGCATGGTGATGCGCAACCCTGCTCACCATTGCACTGGGGAAATATTATCGCTTGGCAACGCTTGTTCTTTCCACAGCTTCCATAGGTGGTTGATCTGCCGACGAATTCCATTCTGAGCTTGCAAAAACGGGTTACCAATGGTATCGAGCGCAAGGTATGCCATAAGGCGCAAGGTTTAGTCACTTCGGCGGGGGCTCTATAACATGACGACGGCAACCACGATCACCGGTGGTATCACCAACCTGAACAATGCGCCGTCCACGCTGGCTGGCGCGATCCTGAAGAACACGAGCCTCGTGAACTCGTCCAAGCTGGATGCCAACGCGGCCGTCCAGGCTACGGTCGGCGGCTCTTACAACCTGGATCAGGCCGGCGGTTCGATCGTGGCGACCAACAACGAGGTGATCGTTACCCTGGTTGGCGGCGCGGCCAACAACCAGCTGCTCGTCGCGAATGACAAGGCCGGCACGGTCCTGCAGGCTGGTACCGGTGCGGGGCAGACGCTGGTCGGCGGCGCTGGTGGCCAGCTTCTCGGAACCTCGGCCGTGGGCAACGGCTCGGCAACCATCCTGGGCGGCATCGGCAACGACACCGTCGTGGCCGCGGCCGGCAACAACGTCCTGACGGCCGGCGATGGCAGCAACGTCATCCTGTCCGCGGGCGGCAACAACCAGATCTTCGCGGCCGGCAACGACACCGTCTACGCGGCGGGCGGCAACGCCACCATCGGCGCGGGCATGGGCAACGCCCAGATCATGATCACCAAGGGCAACAACCTCATCGCCGGCGGCTCGGGCAACACCACGATCGCCGCTGCGGCCGGCAACAACACCGTGTTCGGCGGCTCGGGCAACTCCCTGATCGCCGGCGGTGCGGGCAACGACCTGCTGGTCGGCAACACGTTCAAGGGCGGCACCGCGGTCATCGGCGGCTTTGCCGGCAACGACACCATCATCGGCGGCGTCGGCAACGACACGCTGTTCGGCGGTGAGGGCAACGACATCTTCGTGTTCAGCACCGTCTTCGGCGGTGGCAAGCACGTCATCGGCGACTTCAAGGCCGGCACCGACCTCATTGCGGTTCAGGGCTACGGTCTGACCGCGGCCCAGGTCGCGTCGCGCGTCACGGTTTCCGGTGGCAGCTCGGTCCTGTCGCTGTCGGACGGCACGCAGATCACGGTCGCCGGCGTGACCAACCTGACCGCCAGCAACTTCGCCGTCTGATTAGAAATCCCCCGCTGCGGATTCATGGACCTGCCGAGCCATCGGCAGGTCCATTTTTATGCCGTGCATTTCCTCACGGCAGTCCCATCATGGGCTGGATTTTCCGGGTTGGGAAGGGCGCGTTGGCGCCCTGTCCGGCCCGGTTGCCAAGCCAATGACCGTTCGCGTGTCCGTGAGGGGGCGTCGTACCCATGCGTTCCTCCCAAAAACCGCATTTCGAACTGCGGCGGCTGGACGGTCTCATCGCCGAGGGCCGGGTCGCCGAGGCGGAAGCGGTGGCGCGCGTTCTGCTGCGCCATGAACGCACCCACGTCCAAGGCGCCGCCGGCTTGGCCCGCTGCGCCCTGGCCCGGAACGACCTCGAAGACGCGTTGCGCTGGGCCGAACGGAGTTCCCGGTTCGCCCCGAACGACATCGCGCTCAAAGCCTTCTTCGCCGCCCTGCTGATCGCGGCGGACCGCCCTGCCGACGTTCCCCCCCTGCTGGAAGGTGTGGCCGAGCGGATGGCCACGCCCACCGCGGCCATCGCCTTGGGCCAGGCGTTTGCCCGGCTTGGGAGGACGGACCGCCTTCTTCCTCTGACGGCCCGTCTGCTGCATCGTTTTCCGGTGAGCATCGCCCCCTTGCTCACCGACCTCGCCGACCACGCCGTCCTGTCCGGCGGTGCCGCGGGCTGGGCGGCGGCCGACCTCGACCTGCGCATCGTGGGCGCCCTGAGGATGGAGGACGCCGGCGTGGGCGGCACCCTGCGGATCGCCTCCCGGCAGGGACCGCTCCTCATCCTCGACCGGGCCTCCTTCGTGCAACTCTACGGGCGACCGGACACCGGAACGGGCCTCGTCCGTTTCGCGGTTCCCCTGGAGCCGCAGGCGGAGGGCGAACGTCTCTCCGTCGCCCTGGACGGCGCGGAGCTTCTCGGTGCGCCGGTGCGCCCGCGTCGTCCCGCCGCGGTCGAGGGAAGCGCCGTCCTCGATGGTCCGGCGCGCCTGTCTGGTTGGGCCTGGTGCCCCGGCGACCCGCCGCAACCCGCGACGGTGCGGGTAAGCGATGCCGCCGGCCGTTCCGTGACGGTCACCCCGGACCGGCCCTTGGACAATCCCGATGCCTTCGGGATCGAAGTCGGCAATTACGCCTTCGTCCTCGACCTGGAGGCGGTCGGCCTTGCGCCGGGGCTTCTCCACGTCACGGCGGGTCCGGGCGATGCTCCGCTGGCCGGCAGCCCCCTGCCCTGGCCCGCCCCGGATCGGATCGGACGTTGCCCGGTGCCGGTGCGGCCGCCGCCCGCCCGTCCGCTCCAGGCGCCGTTTCCGACGCCGCCCTCTGCCGCCATAGTGGACGTGATCGTCCCGGTCTACCGCGGTCGGGAGGAGACGCTGGCCTGCCTGCGGTCGGTGTTCGCGGCCGGCGACCGCACCGCGCACGAAATCATCGTCATCGACGACGCCAGCCCGGAGCCGGACCTCGTCCGCGACCTCGCCGCCCTGGCCGCGGAAGGGCGCATCACGCTGCTGCGCAATACTCGGAACCTGGGATTTCCGGCGACGGTCAACCGGGGCCTGTTCCTGCATCCCGACCGCGACGTCGTCCTGCTGAACGCCGACACGCTGGTGGCCGGCGACTGGCTGACGCGGCTGCGCGCCGCCGCCCGGTCGGCGCCCGACGTCGGCACGGTCACGCCGCTGTCCAACGATGCGACGATCCTCAGCTACCCGTCCGGGAAGGTCCGCCCGCCCGCGCCCACGCCGGCCGAGACGGCGGCGCTCGACGGGCTGGCCCGCCGGGTGAACGCCGGGGTCCGCATCGACCTTCCGACGGCGGTCGGCTTCTGCGCCTACATCCGGCGCGACTGCCTGCAGGAGACCGGCCCCTTCGAGGAGCATCTGTTCGGGCGCGGCTATGGCGAGGAGAATGACTTCTGCCTGCGCGCCCGCCAGCGAGGCTGGCGTCACCTGGGCGCCGCCGACGTCTTCGTCGCGCATGTGGGGGGACGCTCCTTCGGTCGCCAGAAGATCATTCTCGCCGCGCGCAACGGCCGTCTGCTGGAAGGGCTGCACCCGGGATACGACGCGCTGGTCCAGGACTTCATCGCCGCCGACCCGCTCATGGCGGCGCGGCGGCGCCTCGATCTCGCCCGCTGGGCGGAAGCGGCGGCGCCGGGCCAGGCGCCCGCCGTTCTTCTCATCATGCTCGCCGGCCGGGGGGGCGTCGCCCGCTTCGTGGCCGAGCGCGCCGACACCCTGCGCGCGGAGGGTTGGCGGGTCCTGCGGCTCGTTCCGGAAACCGACGAGGACGCGCCGGACGATGGCGATGAGAATGAGGGCGAAGACGCCGAGGATGCCCGGTACGCGACAAAGCCGGGCATCACGGCCCCGCCCGAACGACGCTGCCGCATCGAGGCCGTGGACCGCCCGGACCTGCGCGACATGGTGTTCCGCACCCGCGCGGAGTTCGCGGATCTGGTCGCGGCTTTGCGGCAGGCCGGGACGGCGGCGGTGGAGATCCACCATCTGCTGGGCCATGACCCTGCCGTTCTCGACCTGCCGGCCCGGCTGGGCGTGCCTTACGACGTCACCATCCACGACTACGGCCTGATCTGCCCGCGCGTGAACCTGGTGGACGCGGCCGGGCGCTATTGCGGGGAACCGGATCTGGCCGCTTGCGAACGCTGCACCGCCGATCCGGACGACCGTTTCGATCCGGACCTGACGGTGACCGCGCTGCGCCGCCGCACCCGCGCCCTGATCGCCGGGGCGCGGCGGGTAACCGCGCCGACCCGCGACGTGGCTGCCCGCCTGCTGCGTCATGCCGACCCGCGCCCCATCGACGTCCGGCCCTGGGAGAACGTCGCCCCGCCGCAACCGGCATCGCCACGGCCGCCACGCACGCGGGATGGCCGCTGGCGCGTCTGCATCATCGGCGCGGTCGGCATCCAGAAAGGCTACGAGATCCTGCTCGCCTGCGCGCGCGACGCCGCCGCGCGCGACCTGCCGCTGGAGTTCGTGGTGGTTGGGTTCAGTGAGGAGGACCCGCCCCTGTTCGCGACCGGGCGGGCCTTCGTCACCGGCCGCTTCGCCGAGGAGGAGGCGGTCGCCCTGGTGCGGGCGCAGAAAGCTCATCTCGCCTTCCTGCCGTCCATCTCGCCGGAGACCTGGTGCTATGCCTTGTCCACCGCTTGGCGGGCCGGCCTGGAGGTCGCCGCCTTCGACCTGGGAGCACTTGCCGAGCGCATCCGCGCCTGTGGCGGCGGTCATCTGCTGCCACCGTTGTTGGAGCCTGCGACAATCAATAACGCTCTCCTGGGTATCCTTGACGGTCATACGGCGCATGGCGTAGCAATCGACCGGACTGTTTCCTTTCGGTCAGATTTCAGGCCGAACGGTCCGGCGGCGAATTCGGACGTCCCGATCTTTCGCCTTTCAACCTTTCCATCCCGCGGGGGGTCGTCGATGATCGGCAGCGTTGCGTCCGTAGAAGCCACTCAATCCAATCAGATCAAGGCCACGGCCCAGAACCTCGCTTTGATGCCCGGCTTCTATTCCCTGATCGTGACGAGTGGCGGGGGCGCGTCGGCACCGGGTGAGATTCCGCTGCCCAGCGTGCAGCTCGCGACCGCTCCCGGAAACGCGGCCGGCATCGGCGTGGAGATGATCGGCAGCCTGTCGGGCAACTGGCTGACCAAGCCGGGCGATACGGTCATCATCAAGGTCACCGGCGGCACCGCCAACGTGATCCTGACCTCCTACAAGCATGTGGACCGGTCGAACGCAACCCTGTCGCTGCAGGTGGCCCGCATCGATGACGTTCCGGCGGCCGTGCCGTCCGCCGGGGTCGGCCTCGGTGCGCCTGCCGCTCCCGTTGCCGCTCCGATGACCTCTCCCATGGCTTCGCCGATGGCCGCAGCCGCGCCGGCTGCTCCCGTCCGGGCGCCCAGCGCTGAAATCCTGGCCCACATCCAGCGCCAGGGCGACCTGCGCTTCCCCAACGGCAACTGGGCCGGTGCTTTCGGGCAGCGCCTGTGGATCGAAGCCTTCTCCATCACGCCGGAAGGAATCGCGCCCGAGGACATCGAGTACAAGGGCCTGACCGCCAACGGCTGGGAGACGCCCTGGATTTCCGGAGGCAGCATGTGCGGCAGCCGCGGTCTCGGCACGCCGTTGATCGGCTTCTCGATCCGCCTGCGCGGTGCCGCGGCCGAGCGTTTCGACTGCATCTATGAAGGCGCCTTCGTCAGCGGTTTCCGCTCCGCTGCGGGCCAGAACGGCAGCCCGTGCCGGTCCGACGCCATCGGTGACCCGCTGGAGGCCATCCTGCTGCGCTTCGTCGAGAAGCAGGCCGCCTTCGCCCAGCCGCGGCCATTCTGATCCGGAACGGTTCCAGGTCGATGCCCTCTCCTTCGGAGTCCGTTCCGCATCCCGGTGGCGTTTTCCAGACGCGCAAGACCGTGCTCAACATCGGGTGCGGTCCGCGGGGCATCACCGTCATCGGCAACCCCGCCTTTCCGGAAGAAGAATGGCGGGAAGTGCGGCTCGACATCGATCCGGGGGTGGCGCCCGACATCGTCGCCTCGATGACGGACATGGCCGCCGTCCCCGACGGAACGATGGACGCCGTCTGGTCGTCGCACAACCTGGAACATCTTTTCCCGCACGAGGTCCCGGCGGCGCTGCGGGAATTCCTGCGCGTGCTCAAGCCGGGCGGCCAACTCCGGCTGGCCGTGCCCGACCTGCAGGGGGTGGCGGCGCTGGTGGCCCAGGGCGGACTCGAAGACACCCTGTACATGTCCAACGTCGGCCCGATCACGCCGCTGGACGTCATCTACGGCTACGGGGCCGCGATCGCGGCGGGCAACCATTTCATGGCCCATCGCACCGGATTCACGGCGCAGACGCTCGGCCGGGCGTTGCAGGCGGCCGGCTTCGAGCCGGTCGTGCTCTGGAGATTGGAAGAGGCCTACGAGTTGCAGGCCAAGGCTTTCCGTCCCCCGGCGCCGGCAGGCGCGCTGAGGGAATTCGGCATCGGCCCGGACAGCGTCGCGGGCTGACGGCCCGCGGCCTGCGGGGCGCCCTTCCGGGACGGCCTTCACCGATCCGCGGCGGACCTTCTTGCGGGCATTTCTTGGGGAACCGGCGACAGACGATGAATTACCTCTTCGTTCACCAGAACTTCCCGGGCCAGTACCAGCACATCGTCCAGCATCTGGCGGCACAGCCCGGCAACCGGGTGGTCTTCGTCTCGCACGAGAACGCCGTCCAGATCACCGGGGTGGAACGCGCCGTCTACCAGCCCTTCCGCAAGGCGCAACCGACGACGCACCACTACGTCCAGGAACTGGAACAGGCGGTCATCCACGGGCAGGGCGTCTACGAGGTCTGCCGCCGCCTGAAGGCCGAGGGCTTCCGCCCCGACATCATGATCGGGCACAACGGTTGGGGCGAGACGCTGTACATGAAGGACGTCTGGCCGGACGTTCCGCTGCTCGCCTATTTCGAGTTCTTCTATCACCTGACCGGGGCCGACATCGGCTTCGATCCGGCAATGCCGGTTGCGTTGAACGACGGGCCGCGGGTGCGCACCAAGAACGTCATCAACACGCTGGGCTTCGATGCCGCCGACTGGGGCCAGACCCCGACCGGCTGGCAGTGGTCGCTCTACCCCGACTACATGCGCGCGCGCATCAGCGTCATCCACGAAGGTGTGGACACCACCATCGTCCGGCCCGAGCCGGACGCGTGGCTGCGCCTGCCGTCGGGCCTCGCGCTGACCCGCAAGGACGAGGTCATCACCTACGTCGCCCGGAACCTGGAGCCCTACCGCGGCTTCCATGTCTTCATGCGTGCCTTGCCGGGCATCCTGAAGCGGCGCCCCAAGGCGCATGTGCTGATCGTCGGCGGCGACGAGGTCAGCTACGGGCAGGTGGCGTCCGGGGGGCGCAGCTACCGTGACATCATGCTGGACGAGGTCGGAGCCGGAATCGACCGGGAACGGGTGCATTTCCTGGGCAAGGTGCCCTACGCCACGTTCCTGTCGATCCTGCGGGTTTCCTCGGCTCACGTCTACCTCACCTATCCCTTCGTCCTGTCCTGGTCCTTCCTGGAGGCCATGGCGAGCGGCTGCCTGCTCATCGGCTCCGCCACCATCCCGGTCGAGGAGGTCTTGCGCGACCGGCAGAACGGCCTTCTGGTCGATTTCTTCGACGGGGCAGCCCTGACGGACCGCATCGACGAGGTCTTCGAGCATCCCGACCGCATGCAGACCCTGCGGGAGCGGGCGCGGCGGACGGTGGTCGAGGGCTATGACCTGCACACCGTCACCCTGCCCCGCTACCTCGCCCTGATCGACGACCTGATCGCCGGACGGACGCCGATGCAGGGAACGCCACACCGGGGAGTACGGGCATGAGCGGGTGGAACGACGGCTACAACGCCGACATCGCCTACACCCACGGTGCCTACCGGGAGCTTTCACCCGGCTACCTGTCCTTCGTCTGCCTGCTGAACGGCATCCGGCCGCCACGCACCGACCGGCCCTTCCGCTATTGCGAGCTGGGCTGCGGCCAGGGGATGACCCTGAACATCCTGGCCGCGACCCATCCCGAAGGCCGGTTCATCGGCATCGACTTCAACCCGCTGCACATCGCGGGCGCGCGGCGGTTGGCCGAGGAGGCCGGGCTGCCCAACGTCGTCTTCCGCGAACGCAGCTTCCAGGACATGGCAGTCGAAGCGCCGCCGGGGGACGGCGAGGGCTTCGACTTCATCGCCCTGCATGGTGTCTACAGCTGGATCAGCCCGGAGAACCGTCAGGCGGTGGTGAGCATCCTGGAGCGGATGCTGAATCCCGGCGGCGTCGTCTACATCAGCTACAACAGCCTTCCAGGCTGGGCGCCGCTGATGCCCTTGCAGCGGCTGATCCTGGCGCATGCGGATGCCAATCCGGCGCGCAGCGACCGCCAGTTCGATGCGGCTCTGGGCTTCCTCAACCGGCTGAACGAGGCCGGGGCCGGCTATTTCACGGTCAACTCGGCGGCCGGGCAGCACCTCGGCCTGATGGCGGGACAGGACCGCCGCTATCTGACCCACGAGTATCTGAACAGCCATTGGGAACCGCTGGGCCACGCCCAGGTGGCGAGGGATCTGGGCCGGGCCAAGCTGGCCTACGCCGGTTCGGCGACCATCCCGCAGAATTTCGACGACCTCGCCGTTCGTCCGGAGCTGCGCGCCATCCTGGCGGAGATCGCCGAACCGACGCTGGCCGAGACGGTGCGCGACTTCGCGGTGAACCAGGTGTTCCGCCGCGACATCTTCATCCGCGGCCTGGAGCGGATGCCGCCGCAGGAGGCGGCGGCCGAACTGCGGCGGCAGCGCTTCACTCTGACGATACCGCGGGAGAGTGCCAGTCTGGCGGTCCAGGTCCCGTTGGGCGAACTGCGCCACGACCCGGGGCTCGGCCTGCCGATCCTCGGCGCGCTCGCCACGGGGATACCAAGCCTTGCCGAGATCGAGGCGATGCCGGACATGGCCCGGCACGACTTCGGCACGCTGTCGCGCTTCGTCGCGCTGCTGGTGTCCGCCAGCCAGGCGCATCCCGCGGTGGAGCCCTCCGACGAGGGCAAGGCGGCCGCCGGGCGGCTCAACCAAGCCATCGCGCGGCGCATGACGATCGATGAGAGCCTGTTTTATCTGGCCGCCCCGACCCTTGGGCAGGCGGTCGCGGTGGACACGCTGGAACGCCTGATCCTGGCCGGACTGCTGGCTGGCCAGCCGGCGGACGCCCACGCGCTGAGCGCCTTCATGACACCCCCCCTGCGTGCGTTCGGGCGCTCCGTCTTCGCTGAAAACGGCTCCCCCATCACCGACCCCGAGGGCATGCGCAACCGTCTGACCGCTGTGCTGGATGCCATGCTGCCCCAGAAAATCGCCCTGTGGCAGCGTCTCGGTCTCCTTTGATACGGACGGCGCCTGAAGGCGTCGTCCGTATCCCCCTCTCGATCAATGCGAACGCATTGATCTGCCGGGCTTGAGGGCAGCGCGATAAGTGTCAGCTAGAGCAATTTCCTGTTGTTTCTGAAGGCTTGATCTATGCGGCTTTGTAGCCGCAGTGACGGAACCAGCCGTGGGCATCGGAAGCCGTGACGGTGTTGAGAACACCGGGCAACGCGTCTTCCAGG
>JAEZPL010000739.1 GCA_023413605.1 Pseudomonadota bacterium | reverse complement strand
GAAGGATAGTTTCCATGGATCTCAGCAAGGTTCCGGTCGGCAAGAACGCCCCGTGGGACGTGAACGTGGTCATCGAGATCCCGTTGCGCGGCGAGCCGGTGAAGTACGAGATCGACAAGGAGTCGGGCGCGATGTTCGTCGACCGTTTCCTGCACACGGCCATGTACTACCCCTGCAACTACGGCTTCATCCCGCACACCCTGTCGGGCGACGGCGACCCGGTGGACGTCTGCGTGGTCGGCCGTCATTCGGTCATTCCGGGCGCGGTTCTGCGCTCGCGCCCGATCGGCGTTCTCTACATGGAGGACGAGGGCGGCGAGGACGAGAAGCTGCTGGCGGTGCCGGTTGACAAGCTGCACCCCTTCTACGCCAACGTGAAGTCCTACAAGGACCTGCCGGAGATCACCACCGAGCAGATCGCCCACTTCTTCCAGCACTACAAGGACCTGGAGAAGGGCAAGTGGGTGAAGATCCTGCGCTGGGGTGACGAGCAGGAAGCCGCCCGCAAGATCCAGGAAGGCATGGAGCGCGCCGCGGCCGCCAACAAGGGCCAGCCCGGCCCGGTGGTCTGATCGGACAGCTGACGGAGAAGGTTGCATGGACCGGATCCGCGTCGTCGAAGGCGACATCATCCGCCAGACGGTGGACGCCGTCGTCAACGCCGCCAACGCCGCCCTGAAGGCCGGCGGCGGCGTCGACGGGGCGATCCACCGCGCCGCGGGACCGGACCTGCAACGGGAACTGGACGGGATCGGCGGTTGCCCCCCTTGAATAGTATTGGGGGCGACTGCCGCCTGTCGCGCGGCCACAACCTGCCCGCCCCCCACATCATCCACTGCGTCGGCCCGGTCTGGCACGGCGGCGGCGCGGACGAGGAACGGCTGCTGGAAAGCTGCTGTCGCTCCGCCCTGGAACTGGCCCGGCGGAACGGCATCCGAACGCTGGCCTTCCCGGCCATCAGCACCGGCATCTACGGCTTCCCCAAGCAACGCGCCGCGAAGATCGCGGTCGCGACCGTGCGGGACGAGCTTGCAAAGGACGACGCCATCGCCGAGGTGCGGTTCGTCGTGTTCGACGCGGAGACCGCAGCGATTTACCGCGCGCTGGTGTAACCATCGCCGAGGGAGGGCACGCCCTCCACAAGGGGCTCAACAACCGCGCCGCCCGCGCCCAAACTTTTGCGGCCTGTTCCAGAATCGCTGGCTTGGCCGGAACTCCTATTTTTCGCCCACAAACGCGCAGTGGGGGAAGGTCTGGAAATCATACCGGCGGACGCGCAGGTCCGGTTCATGGCGGCTGAACCAGTCCAGAACGGCCAGATGCGCGGTCTGATCGAGCATCCAGCATGGCCGGGTGTCCAGCAGGAAATGGCCGATATAAGCCGCCAGCATCTCCAGATACCGACCGGCAAGCGGCGCGTTGTTGTAATACACGAAGCCGACCGGAATTTCACGGAACGGCCCCCGCCGCCGACGGTCGTGCATCACGCCGAGATGGTAGCCGGCCATCTCACCCGCGAGAAGCCGCAGGTCGCTGCGCGTGGTGGCATCCAGATCGACAACGATCACTGGCCGGCCAAGACGCCTGTGCCACTGCTGGACGCGAATGAAGCGCGCGCAGGCGTAGTAAGTGCTGCGCTGGGCGGGAGGCCAAGCGGTCAGATCCGGTTGCTCGGTGGACAGGCCGATGGACAGCGGATAGAGCTGCCGCCATTCTCCAAGCATCCCGAGCAGCGATTGCGACGGCGCGACCACGTTCAGCACGACCGCGGCCCCGGGACTGCATTCGCCGATGGAGCGGAGGAGGTCCGGCCCAAAACGGCGCACATACAGCTCGTCACCGCTCATCATGATGACGGGGCCGCTTCCATCGGGCACATCCGCCGCGATGGTCATTTCCGGCAGCCGGGTGATCACACTGTCAAGGGACGGCAGGCGTTCGAAGAAGGCATCGTCCGCCCGCAGCATCGACCAGTAGCCGAACTCCCCCGCGGTTTCCAACTCCGCAGGCGTGAATTGGGCCGCAAATCTCATCTGCAACCGTGAAGCAAGGGACAGGCGGCCACGGCGGTAGACGTGATAGCCCACCAGCGACGCGGCCGAGACGTCCTTGGGGTCGCTGCGCAGGCACCGCCACGCTGTGCCGGCCACCCACGCCAACCGCCGGTCGTCGAGGGCTCCCAATTGAAACAGGTCGAGTGCCAGCGCCAGCCACAGCCGAAAGCTGTCCGGTTCATCCGGATGCACCGCCTGAGCCCGGCGCAGATGATCGAAGGCCCTCACCGCCATGTCGAGATCGACCGGAACGGCCTTCCCCGGCGACCAGTCCAACAGGCCGCTGCGGCGCATCAGCGACCGGGCAAGGGCATCGTGCGCCCGCACCGACCGAGGATCGAAGGCAACCGCGCGGCGAGCGGCGATCTCCAGCCTTGCGGCCTCCTTCCTGCGCAGAACCTCCAAGTTGTTCCGTGCCTGCTTGTGGTCCGGCGTCACTGCCAGGATACGCTGATACCAAACGGCCGCTTCCAGCGGAGAGCCGGTCCCGGAAGGCGGCGGAGCGGCCATGAGATTCGCCAGATTGTAGGCCCCCGCCCCATGGGCGGGCGCCAGCGCCAGCGCCCGCCGGCACGCATGATCGGCCGCATCCGGCCGGCCGGCGCTGCGCAGCAGGCTGGCAAAATTGGCCCATTGATCCGGACTTTCCGGCTGAGCCTCCACCACTTTGCGGAAATGGTCGGAGGCTTCGGCGGGACGCTGGGTCTGCATCAGCAGCAGGCTCAGCATCTGAATGGCCTGGAGATGACCGGGCATGGCCGCCAGAAGGCCGCGGTATCCCGCCTCCGCCTGCGCCAAATCGCCCTGTTGGTGGCAGCGGATGATTTGACCGATGTCCATGCCCGTTTCCAACCCGTTGCTTCCCGCCGCCATAGCCTCTCAGCACCACGCGACGTGATGGCAGCCTCGACTTGAGGAGAGGCATCGAAATCGATGCGCATCTTGCGGGCCGCCGGTGCGGCGAACCCTGCCATGGCCTGCGCCAGACGGTCCACCATGGAATCCAGCGGCACGGCCCCGCCGGCCGCCGATCGTCACCTTGTCCACCATGCCGAACCGCAGCGGGCGGGCATCGATGCCGGCGTCGAAGGCCCGCCGGTCGGTACCGGCCTGGAATCATCGTTTCCTCGCGCCGTTCCCGCTGTGTCTGCCCCGCCGCGCCGATACCGGAAGGCGGCGATTTGCCGCACGCTCCTCGACGCTCATCAACCGTTTGGGGAATAACTGACGTCTTGACCAATATTGTTCGCAGCCCCAGCTTTTGAAAAACGCCAGGGAGGATTTCCACATGCCAGTTGCCAAAGAAGCGGCGGAAGCGGCCCGCGACCGCTATTTGTCGACCCTGAGCCAGTTGCCGGGGATGGAGCGTGTCGAGGTCGCGCAGGTGGACGGCGGCTACGGCCTGTCGGTGCGTTTCCGCTCCAGCGTTCCGCCCGACCTGCCCCGCGACCTCGACGGCGTACCGGTCATCAGCGAATCCGTCGAGCGGTCGTAGGTTCCGCAACTCCATTCCGGCCGGCGGAGCTGCCTGGATTTGGGGCTCCGCTGGTGCATTCTGCTCCCCACACCGACGGCACAGGCCAAAGCGGATTTTCTTCGCCGGCTCTCGGCGGATGCCTCCGGCATCCGCCCGCTGCCGCCAGGGGGAACGACGCTCCCGCGAGAGGCCGGGACCGTGATCGCGGTCCTGAGTGGATCGAAGCCCGCTTTATGAGCGACGGCATGAGAAACGCATGCTGATGCGCGTCAGGGGTTCGATGGGGAAATGGCTCTTTCCAAACAGAACGCACCCTCTTTTCCCCTGACCTGCGGGAAGGGTGATACCGAAGGTGTTTGATGAGTTCCATCAAACGCCTTCGGTACAAACCCGACAGCACATTGCACAGCAATGTGCGAGAGGGTCATGCGGCCGGCCGATCATGGAACTCTTCATGCGCCGGCCGTATGATACGGTCGGCGGGCACTGTGGACGTGGTCATCCGCCGACCGTCTGAGAACCCATCAAACACCTTCGGTATCACCGGGGCATGGCCGGCTGGGAAATGCCGGCATGCCGCGATCAGGCCATATCCACTGCCGCAGGGCTTTGCGTTTCACAGAAATTCAAGCGTCGGTGCGTTCGACGCAATGAGCCCCGTCTCATTATATTATCGAATACGATTACATCCGTCGTAAATGACGCCCAAATGTATGCATCAACCAACATCATACATTTGAAGTCTATGTTCCATTATAAACAGAGATCAACCCCTGCATATGTATGAGTACATGTCGTATTTTGTAGAAAAATTTTTCTAGACTCTCATTTGTTGCTAAAGCCAATCTTGAGTGGCTCTCACGGAGAGTCTTCCAATAACTTTCAATCAATTGAAAGGTGACACAGCAATGGCTTGCGCTCAGACCACCACGACTCAGCTGACCATCAATTGCAACTCTGTTTGCACCTATTCGAACAATTCCAGCCTGCAGACGCAGATTACCTTCAACTATCAAAGCAACCTGATCTGGGCGACGATGCTCAGCAATTCCATGATGTCGCAGTCGCTGGCGTCGGACATGAGCATCGGCACCGTGACCCTGAAGTCCGGTTCCACCGTCACGCTGCAGAACGTCGGCTCCACCTTCAACATCCTGTTCACGGGCACGATCGTCGACAGCGGCTCCAGCAACACCTTCACCAACACGCAGATCGCCTCCTTCACGGTGGGCTGATGCACCCTGCGGGGGCCGGTCACGGACCGGCCCCTGTTTCCGACACGCCTGTATCGAATGTGGCGCTTCCACACGGTCGGCGGATGACCACGTCCAGT
>JAEZPL010000627.1 GCA_023413605.1 Pseudomonadota bacterium | reverse complement strand
GGCCTGTCCTGGCTGGGCGTGGACGCCGGCCAGCGGGCGCTGGGCGTCAAGGTCGGCGCGCCGGCCGAGACCGAGCCGCGCCGCCCCGTCACCGCGGAGATCGCGCTGGACGGCGTGCCGGACGGCCAACCGGCCTATGTGACCGTCGCCGCCGTGGACGACGCCGTGCTGCAACTGACCGACCAGCACGCGCCGAACCCGAACACCCATTACCTCGGCAAGCGCCGGCTGGGGGTGGAACTGCGCGACTCCTTCGGCCGCCTGATCGACCCGGCGGTGGCCGACGCCACCCGCACGCGGCCGACCGCCGCCCCGCGCCTGCGCCAGGTCGGCGTGACCGTGCCGCAGAAGTCGGAACGCGTGGTGTCGCTGTTCTCCGGTGTCGTCACGGTGGGTGTGGACGGCAAGGTGTCCATACCGCTGAACATCCCGGACTTCCAGGGGCGGCTGCGCCTGATGGCGGTGGCCTGGAGCGGCGACAAGCTCGGCCACGCTGAGGCGTCCGTGCTGGTCCGCGATCCGGTGCTGGCCGACCTGGGCGTGCCGCGCTTCCTGGCCCCCGGCGACAAGGCCGTGATTCCGGTGACGCTGGACAACATCGGCGGCCCGGCCGGCGATTATCAGGTGAAGCTGATCGCCAGCGGTGCCGTGTCCCTGGCCGAGCCCGAGATCGCCGTGAAGAACCTGGGGCGCGGCAAGCGCGCCTCCGCCGGCCGCGTGCTGACCGCCGATTCGGTGGGCACCGGCCACATCGCGCTGGACGTCACCGGGCCGAACGGCCTGCGCGTGACGCGCCAGTGGGACATCGCCGTGCGTCCGGCCACCCCGCTGGTCACGCGCCGCATGACCGCCATGGTGCCCCCGGAGAAGGCTGTCGAACTGCCGACCGACCTGCTGGCCGGCCTGCGCCCGGAAACGGCGTCGGTCGCGCTGTCCTTCGGCGCCCTGCCGGAGATCGACATCCCCGGCCTGCTGACCGCGCTGGAGCGTTCCAGCGCCAACGGGCTGGAGGCGACGATCAGCCGCGCGCTGCCGCTGCTGTCCATGGGCGACACGGCGGTCGGCCTTGGCATCGCGTCGGACGAGCGGGTGAAGGCGCGCGTCCAGCGCGCCGTGGACCGCGCCCTGACCTTCCAGCGGATGGACGGTTCCTTCGCGGCATGGTCGCCGAAGGGCGAGGCCGACTCCTGGCTGACCGCCTACGCGCTGGACTTCCTCGGCCGCGCCAAGGCCGCGGGCTACCGCGTGCCGGAGGCGCCGCACCGCAAGGGGCTCGACGGGCTGAAATCGGCGCTCGACAACGCCTGGGTGGAGGCCGACGAGCAGCCCGGCCGCGCCTACGCGCTGTATGTGCTGGCCCGCGCCAAGATGATCGACGCCGGGGCGGTCCGCTACTTCCAGGAGACCTTCTGGGACAAGCTTCAGACCGACTTCGCCCGCGCCCAGGTCGCGACGGCCATCGCCGCGCTGGGCGACAACGGCCGGGCCGCCGAGGCCTTCGGCCGGCTGAGCGGCGCGCGCGTCGTCTCCGCCAGCCTGCGCGACTACGGCTCGTCCCTGCGCGACGACGCCGGGGTGGTGGCGCTGATGGCCGAAAGCGGCGTGGTGGAGCGCGAGCGCCTGACGCAGGCGGCGGACCGGCTGGCCAAGACCTACAGCGCGGTGCGCAACACCAGCGTGCAGGAGCAGGCCTGGACCCTGCTGGCCGCCAAGACCCTGGTCGACCGCGCCGCGCCGATGAAGATCGTCCAGGGCGAGCAAGTGGTGGAAAACGCCAAGCCGCTGTTCCAGCGCGTCGACCCCGCGGCTCCGCTGCCGGTCATCAAGAACGTCGGCGGGGAGCCGCTGCGCCAGATCGTCTCCGTCGTCGGGACCGCCGACGCCGCGCCGGGCGCGGAGGAGCAGGGCATGACCGTGACGCGCAGCCTGTTCGACATGACCGGCCATCCGGTCGATCCGGGGGCGGTGCGCCAGAACGACCGGCTTGTGGTCATTCTGGAGGGCGCGGCCGCCGATCCGGTGGATCATCAGGCGCTGGTCACCGACCTGCTGCCGGCCGGCTTCGAGATCGAGGCCGTGCGCGTCGCCGGCAACGGCGCGCCGCTGGGCGACCTGTCCTGGCTGGGCGAACTGACCGCGCCGCGCGCCGTGGACTACCGCGACGACCGCTTCGTCGCGGCCCTGGACCTGGCCAAGCAGGCCCCGCGTTTCCGGCTGGCCTATCTGGTGCGCGCGGTGACGCCGGGCGAGTTCGCGTTGCCCGGCACGACGGTGGATGACCTCTACCGCCCCCACCAGACCGGCCGCGCCGCCGCGGAAAGGCTGCGCGTCCTGCCGGAGTGATCGGCAATCCCCTTTTCCAGCCCCGCTGGGAGAAGGGGATCAACTTGAAACCTGTTTGGAAAGTTTTCCGCGTGGGGGAAAGCTGCTCCAATCGTCATCCCAGCGAAGGCTGGGATCCAGAAAACTCCGCGGTTAAGCCGCTGAAATGCCCTGGATCCCAGCCTTCGCTGGGATGACTGTGGAAAGGCATCGTGTCAACACGGACAAGAGCTTTCCTGACAGGTCAGCGGTGGTTCAGGTCAACTCCCGCCGGTCTTCCTCGCGCTGGCGGGTGATCAGCATCATGATCACCACCACGACCGCGAAAAAGGCGGTCAGCGCCACGTAGAACAGCAGCGCGAACCCGACCGTCATGGTGCCGATCAGGACCATGGCGAGGATCCATACCCCCAGCGATACGATGGCGCGTGACGACATCGGCTGTCCCAACCCTGCTGGTCCGCCCTGGGCCTGCGAGGCCGGCGGATCTTTGTCTGCTGAATTGTTTGCAGTCCAAGGTTGCCATGGTTTGGTGTCCAAACGACCCGTGGCATCCTGTCACAGCGCGCCCGCGCCGCACCCCCAACGCCAACAGCCGGAATCAGCAGGCGTCGCCCCTTCCGTGGCTCCGCTTGACAGTCGCCGTAAGCGCCCTTACCTTTACGTAAACGTCAACCAATGACGGTCCAGGGAAGGGCAGCAAGGCATGGCGCAGACCGCGCGGAGCATGGGCTGGGACGCGCGAGACCGTGTGGGTCCGGGCGCCAAGGATCCGGCTGACGAGGCGCGCAGCTACAGCATCGGCGCTCTGGCCGACGAATTCGGCCTGACCCACCGCACCATCCGCCATTACGAGGACGAAGGCCTGCTCGCCCCGGCGCGCGAGGGCACGGCCCGCGTCTACAGCCACCGCGACCGGGCGCGCCT
>JAEZPL010000553.1 GCA_023413605.1 Pseudomonadota bacterium | reverse complement strand
GGGCGGGAGACGATGCGGGCGGGAGTGGCGGGTTTCCTTGCTCGTCTTACTCGGCGGCCAGCCGCTGGACGGGACCGAGCGCGCCGCTGTCGCGCAGTTCGGCGACCCGCTGCGGGTCGAAGCCCAGCACCTGCTGCAGGATCTCGTCGGTGTGCTCGCCCAGCAGCGGCGACCGCGTCACCTCCGTGGGGCTGTCCGACAGCTTGATCGGGTTGCCGACCGACAGGTACTTGCCGCGCTTCGGATGATCGACCTCCACGACGGTGCCGGTCTCCCGCAGCGACTGATCCTCCGCCAGTTCCTTCATCGACAGGATAGGACCGCAGGGGATGTCGTACTTGTTGAGGATCTCCATGGCCTCGAACTTCGTCTTGGTCATGGTCCATTCCTCGATCGTCGCGAAGATCTCCTTCAGGCGCGGCAACCGGGCGGCGGGCGTGGCGTAGTTGGGATCGGTCGCCCAGTCGGGCTTGCCGATCACCTCGCAAATCTTGCCCCAGACCGGCGCCTGGGTGATGAAGTAGATGTAGGCGTTGTGATCCGTCTCCCAGCCCTTGCACTTCAGGATCCAGCCCGGCTGGCCGCCGCCCGAGGCGTTGCCGGCGCGCGGCACGGTGTCGCCGAACTCGCCGTCCGGATACTGCGGGTATTCCTTCAGCGGGCCGTGGGCGAGGCGCTGCTGGTCGCGCAGCTTCACGCGGCACAGGTTCAGCACGGCGTCCTGCATGGCCGCCAGAACGCGCTGGCCACGGCCGGTGTGGGTGCGCTGGTACAGCGCCGTCACGATGCCGAGCGCCAGGTGCAGGCCGGTGCCGCTGTCGCCGATCTGGGCGCCGGTGACCAGCGGCGGGCCGTCGTCGAAGCCGGTGGTGGAGGCCGCGCCGCCCGCGCACTGGGCGACGTTCTCGTAAACCTTGCAATCCTCATAGGGGCCGGGGCCGAAGCCCTTGACCGAGGCCACGATGATCCGGGGGTTCAGTTCCTGGATGCGTTCCCACGTCAGGCCCATGCGGTCGAGCACGCCGGGGGCGAAGTTCTCCACCATCACGTCGCAGATGCGCACCAGTTCTTCCAGAACCGCCTTGCCGGACGGGTTCTTGGTGTCGAGCGTGATGGATCGCTTGTTGTGGTTCAACATCGTGAAATACAGGCTGTCGGCGTCCGGGACGTCGCGCAGCTGACCGCGCGTGATGTCGCCCTCGCCCGGCCGTTCAACCTTGATCACGTCGGCCCCGAACCAGGCCAGCAGCTGCGTGCAGGTGGGGCCCGATTGGACATGGGTGAAGTCGAGAATCTTGACGCCTTCGAGTGCCTTGGCCATGCAACCCTCCCAGGGTCTCGTGTGGTGTTGTCCCCGTCTATTCTTGGGAGGTGACGGCCCGCTTCTTTTGAAAACGGGCCGCCCCGCGTCGACGGTGGACTGTTCGGTTACTGCTTCGGCGCCTTGCGCACCGCGCTCTGCGGGTTCAGGCTGCCGATGTTGCCGCTCTCGGTGCCCGCGGCCGGGTCGATGGACGCGTTGATGAGGGTCGGCTTGCCGGAGTCCATGGCTTCCGCAACGGCACGGTACAGCTCATCCGGCGTCGTCGCGTGGACGCCGACGCCCCCGAAGGCCTCCATCATCTTGTCGTAGCGGCTGTCCGGGACGAAGACCATCGGCGACGGATCGGCGCCGCCGGTCGGGTTCACGTCGGTGCCGCGATAGATGCCGTTGTTGTTGAAGATCACGATGCAGACCGGCAGGTTGTACCGGCAGACCGTCTCCACCTCCATGCCGGAGAAGCCGAAGGCGCTGTCGCCCTCGATCGCCAGCACCGGCTTGCCCGTCTCGATGGCGGCCGCCACGGCATAACCCATGCCGATGCCCATCACGCCCCAGGTGCCGACGTCCAGGCGCTTGCGCGGCTGGTACATGTCGATGATGCCGCGGGCGAGGTCGAGGGTGTTGGCGCCCTCGTTGACGAGGATCGCGTCCGGACGCTCCTTGATGATGCGGCGCAGGGCCCCAAGCGCGCCGTGGAAGTCCATCGGCGACTTGTTGTTCATCAGCTTGGGCGCCATCTTGGCGATGTTGGCTTCCTTCTTGGCCGTGACGGTGGAAATCCACTCGGACGGCGGCGGGGTCCAGTCACCGCCCATGCCGGCGACCAGGGCCGACACGCAGGAACCGATGTCGCCGACCAGCGGGGCGACGATCTCGACGTTGCTGTCCATCTCCTTCGGCTCGATGTCGATCTGGATGAACTTCTTCGAGCCGGGCTCGCCCCAGGTCTTGCCCTTGCCGTGCGACAGCAGCCAGTTCAGGCGGGCGCCGACCAGAACCACGACGTCGGAGTCCTTCAGCACGGTCGAGCGCGCGGCGCCGGCCGACTGCGGGTGGGTGTCGGGCAGCAGGCCCTTGGCCATGCTCATCTGCAGGAACGGAATGCCGCTCTTCTCGACGAGTTCGCGGACCGCCTCGTCGGCCTGGGCATAGGCGGCGCCCTTGCCGAAGATGATCAGCGGGCGCTTTGCGCCCTTCAGCACGTCCAGGGCGCGGGCGACGGCGGACGGGGCCGGCAGCTGGTCCGGGGCCGGGTCGATGACCTTGACCAGCGACTTCGCGCCCTCGGCGGCATCGATCACCTGCGCGAACAGCTTCGCCGGCAGGTCGAGGTAAACGCCGCCCGGGCGGCCCGACACCGCCGCGCGGATCGCGCGGGCGACGCCGATGCCGATGTCCTGCGCGTGCAGGATACGGAAAGCGGCCTTGCAGAGCGGCTTGGCGATGGCGAGTTGGTCCATCTCCTCATAGTCGCCCTGCTGGAGATCGACGATCTCGCGCTCGGACGATCCGGAGATCAGGATCATCGGGAAGCAGTTGGTGGTGGCGTTCGCCAGGGCCGTGAGGCCGTTCAGGAAGCCCGGTGCGGACACGGTCAGGCACACGCCCGGCTTCTTGGTGAGGAAGCCCGCGATCGCAGCCGCGTGGCCGGCGTTCTGCTCATGACGGAAGGAAATGACGCGCATCCCTTCGCCCTGCGCCATGCGGAGCAGGTCGGAGATCGGAATGCCGGGCACGGCGTACAGGTTCTCGATGCCGTTGAGCTTGAGCGCGTCAATGACGAGCTGAAAGCCATCCGTCAGCGCCTGTTCGGTTTCGACGTCGGACGCTGCCGTGGCTTCGTTCTTATGCATTGTTGCAGCCGCAGTTGACATAAGGGTAAGTCCTCCCCGAGCTTCTTTAAGGTTCAAGATCGGTCAGTCGAGAAAATCGCAGTGCTGTTCCACGTAGCGTGCGAGGCCTAGCGTGTGTTCGCGAACGCGCTGCTCGGCAAGGTCGGCATTCCGGTTCATCAGTGCTTCGATGATTTCCCGGTGCTCGACGATTGATTTTTCCGCTCGTCCGCTGCGCCGCATGGTGACGCGGCGGATCGCCCGCATATGGATGAAGAACCGGTCGGTCAGGTCGGCGATCAGCGTGCAGCCCGACGCCTGGATGATCGACTGGTGGAACAGGATGTTCGCGTCGGAATATTCCAGGACGTGGTCGGCCAGCTCGCCTTCCGAAAAGCGGTCGAAGGTGGCGTTCAGCTCCTTCATCTTGTGGTCCGTGGCGCGTTCCACGAAGAGGCGCGCGGCCATGCCTTCGAGGGCGGCGCAGACCGTGATCATCTCGATGACCTCGGCCTTGGTCTTGCGGACCACGAAGATGCCCCGGCGGGGCATCGAACGGATGAAGCCCTCCTGCTCCAGGAGGGCCATGGCCTCGCGCACGGGGGTCCGGCTCACGCCCAGCGCCTCGCAGAGCTGACGCTCGTCGAGGCGGATTTCGCTGGCCTCACCGTAGATGTCCATCTGCGTGATGGCGTGGCGGAGCGCCTGATAGGCCTTTGCCTTGAAGCTCATCCCCTGGTCGAGGGGCTCTACGGAGAAACTCATTCGATTCATGGCGTTCCCGTCCCTGTCTCCGCCGCGCGTTCCGCGCTGGTTTCACCTGCCTTGCCGGCTTGTTGCCCGGCTTGTCAGCTTTGCTTGCGGGCTTGGATTGGAGATACGGTATACCAGATGCCAAAACGCCGCAAGCGAATATGTTCGGAGCGCGAACTGTTTCCCTTTTTAACGAGGGGGATCGCTGCCAGGGGCAATTTCAAAGGCGTTTTCAATACGTTATCGGGCACCGCACCGGCCAGGGACGGCAAAGGCCACACGTTCTGGCATATGGTATACGGTATTTATGGCGTTCATGACTGGTATACCGAATTCGGGTTGGTCGGACTTCCGTGGTTCGGGTTACACACGACATTGGAACTACACGCATTCCTCCCTGTAGATTCCCCACCTACGGCTCCGCGGTTCATCACCGCCGGAGCCATTCTTTTTTCACGACGCCGTCCATTGGACAATATTTGGTATACCGTACGCCACGGAGCCTCGCTTGTGGCCGAATTTGGTGTACACTGCGGCGATCAACGAAAATCGTGATAGGAGGAAGCGCCATGAAAGCCGCAGACATCATGACCCGTCAGGTCATCACCATCGCCCCCGACGCCACGGTGGCGGAGGCGGCGCAACGCATGCTGGAAAACCGGATCAGCGGCCTTCCCGTCTGCGACGCAACCGGGCGCCTGGTGGGTGTCATCAGCGAAGGAGACCTGCTGCGCCGGGCGGAAACCGGCACGGTGCGCCGCGCTTCCTGGTGGCTTGCCATGCTGGCCGGCCACGCCCCGACCCAGGCGGCGGACTACACCAAGTCCCACGGCCGCACCGTGCGCGACACCATGTCCAGCACCATCATCTCGGCGAACGAGGAAACCCCGCTGGAGGAGGTCGTCCGGATGATGGAAGCCAACCGTATCAAGCGCGTTCCCGTCATGCGCGACGGCAAGCTGGTCGGAATCATCAGCCGGGCGAACCTGCTGCACGTGCTGGCCAGCATCGCCCCGGACGTGGCGCCCGCCGCCGATGACGACCGCGCCCTGCGCGACCGCATCCTGGAAAAGCTGCGCGCCGAGCCCTGGGCGCCGGAGATCAGCGACAACATCGTCGTGCGCAACGGCGTCGTGCACCTCTGGGGCAGCGTTCGCACCGACTCCCAGCGCGACGCCCTGCGCGTCGCCGCGGAGACCACGCCAGGCGTCAAACGGGTCGAGAACCACCTCGCCGTCATCGACCACGTCGCCGAAGGGGCGATTGGGTTCTGATCCAAAATCCCCTCCCCCGCCCAGCGGGGGAGGGTTAGGGTGGGGGCAACACTGTTTGCACCACCAAACACCCCAACAGGAAAACAACAGGAAAAGCCCCTTTCCGGCAAAACCGGAAAGGGGCTTTCTTTTTAAAAACAGCGGCCCGTTACTCGGTGGCCTTAACCACCTCCTCGGTGACCTTCTTGGCGTCGCCGAACAGCATCTTGGTGTTGGGACGGAAGAACAGCTCGTTCTCGACGCCGGCGTAGCCGGCGGCCATGCCGCGCTTGATGAAGAACACCGTCTTGGCCTTCTCCACGTCGAGGATCGGCATGCCGTAGATGGGCGACTG
>JAEZPL010000541.1 GCA_023413605.1 Pseudomonadota bacterium | reverse complement strand
GGTCAGGTCAGGGCGGAGCAGGCCGGGGTGGGGCGCCGGGCGATCCCGCGGTGCTCGACCTCGTGGCCGCCATGGGGAACGCCGTACAGTCCATGCGCGGCATGGTCGACGGCCATTTCGACCTCATCCGGCTGGAAGCCGGCCTCGTGCAGCCGGACATCGGCAGCCCGGTGGTCAACGGCATCCTGACCCGCGTGGCGCTCGACGCCGCACCGCGCCTCGGCGGGCGGGGCCTGCGCTTCTCGGTCATGCCCTGCTCGGCCCGGGTGCGCACCGACGCCTCGCTGCTGGAGCGCATCCTGCAAGGCTTCGTCGCCAACATGCTGCGCCACACGGAGCGGGGGCGCGTCGTGCTCGGCTGCCGGCGGCGCGGCGGCGACCTGCGCATCGAGCTGTGGGCGACTGGCCGTGGCCTGACCGCCGACCAGCTCCGCACCCTGCGGGAGGAGCTGCAAGGCACCGGCGACGGCGAGGCCGGCGGGGCCATCGACCTGGGGCTGCGGCTGGCGCGCGGTCTCGCGCGGCGGCTCGGCCACCGTCTGGAGGTGGACTCGGTCGCCGGGCGCGGAACGATGTTCGCCGTGGTCGTGCCCCAGGCGGAGGACGGGGGAGACGCGCTTCCCCCCGCCGCCGAGGCGCTGGCCGGCGGCCCCGCGAGCGGCCAGGGGAGTGGCCCGGCAAGCGGCTCGGGGAATGCGATGTCGCCGGGCGACGACCTCAGCCGCGCCCGCGTCCTGGTCGTGGAGGACGACCCCATGGTGCTGGACGCACTGGACGCGCTGCTCGGCCAATGGGGCTGCGCGGTCATCGGGGCGGAATCGGTCGATGCCGCGCTGGAGCGGCTCGGCTCGGCCCCGCTGGCACCCGATCTGGTGATCGCAGACCTGCGGCTGAAGGGGGCTGTCAACGGCATCGTCGCCATTCGGCAGATCGCCAAGGCGCTGGGCGCAGACCTGCCGGGCCTGATCCTGACCGGCGACACCGATCCCATGCGCCTGCGCGAGGCCCGGCTGTCCGGCTACACGCTGCTGCACAAGCCGGTGGCGCCGCTGGCCCTGCGCACCGCGGTCGCCCGATTGCTGGGTCGCAAAAGGCTGCGAGTCTAGCGTTTCAAGTCGAAACGTATGATTACGAACAATTTATGCGGGTTGGAAATATTGCAAAACTGACATGATAGGGCGGAGGTAAGTCATCGTATCAATATCACGCAGCTGAAAATTTTATTTTTCATAGATTCTCTATCATTTTTGATGACCCTCGGTGTTTTCCGTTTTCGAAAATTTAATCGATTCGGTATAAATTCGGCCCGTGACGAACCGACAGGGTCCGGAGCATGGCGTTCGGCAAGGGGAGGAGACGGGGATCGCTGGCTGTGCCGGTGCTGATCGCTGCCGGCCTTCTGCTGTCCGTCACGGCCTTCGTCCAGATGCGTTCCACCAGCCGTGTGACGGAACGGACGCTCCTCGAACGGCAGGCCCTTCAGCTTCACGACTCGTTGCAGGAACGGATCGACAGCCACGCCCTGCTGCTGCACGCGCTGCGGGCGGCCTTTTCCGGGCCGATTCCGGTAACGCGCGACAGCTTCGCGTCGACGGTCCACCCGGTGCTGCCCCTGTTCCCCAGCATGCGGGCGGTCGCCTGGGTGCAGCGGGTCCCGGTCCGCGACATTCCGGCGCTGGAAGCCCGGATGCAGGCGCAGGGGAAGGCCGACTTCACCGTTCGGAACGCCGCCGGCCCTCTGCCGGACGGCCTGCGGCCCGACGAGGACCTCTACGTCAACATCTCGATGGAGCCGGAGCACAGCGCCAGCTTCGGGATCGGCGTCAACATCGCCTCGCTTCCCGGCCGCTCGGCGGTGCTGGGACAGGCCTGCGCGACCGGCGGCATGGTGGCCACCGAGGCGCTGCCCCCGCCGGGGCGCGAAGGGCTGGGGCGCGACTTCATCCTTTACCTGCCGGTCTACCCGCAGAACATGGAAGCGTCCGATCCGGAAAGCCGCTGCGCCGGGATGGCCGGCCTGATGGCGTCGGTGTTCGGCATCAACCGGTTCCTGGAGGAGGCCGTCGAGCGGGTGGCCCCGAAGCGCGGCGACATCTACCTGCTGGACCTGTCCGCATCGGACGGCGGCGCGGGCGTGGGGCAGGTGCTGGCGGCGATGCGCGCGGGCGGCGGGACGGCGGGCGCAACTCCGTCCGCTCTGCCGGCTGACGGGCGGCCGCCCGCCGACGCGATGCTGTTCCCGCGCGACCTGACGGTCGGCGGACGGCATTGGCAACTGGTCCTGGCGGTTCCCGCCGATCCCCTCATCGCCCCCGCCGACTATCCGGCCCTGGCGGTGCTGGGCATGGGGCTGATCCTCACCCTGGGGCTGGCCGGCTACACCCGCCGCGAGGCGCAGGCCAAGCGGCTGTTGCAGACGGAGGCGCGCGCCCGCGCCGCCATGGCCCGCGCCCTGCGCGAAAGCGAGGGGCGGTTCCGGCTGGCGTTGCGCCATTCGCGCGTGGCCGTCTTCAGCCAGGACCGCATGCTGCGCTACATCTGGATGTACAACCCCCAGACATCGCGGCCCGCGGAAAGCTACATCGGCCGCACCAACGCCGACCTGTTCGCGCCCAAGGACGCGGAGACGCTGGACGCGGTGAAGCGCGCGGTGCTGGACACCGGCATCGGGTCCCGCCAGGAAGTCCACCTGACGACGGCCGCCGGCGAGCAGGTCTTCGACCTGATCGTGGAGCCCCTGCGCGACGACGTGGGCGTCGTCAGCGGCGTGATCTGCGCGGCCATCGACATCACCGAAGGCTCGCAGATCCGGCAGGCGCTGGCCGAGGCGCACGCGGAGGCGGAGCGGGCCAACCAGGCGAAGTCGCGCTTCCTCGCCGCGGCCAGCCATGACCTGCGCCAGCCGTTCCAGGCGATGAGCCTGTTCCACCACATCCTTACCGCCCGCCTGACCGACCCCAAGCAGATGGAGGTCGCGGACAAGCTGGGCGAGGCGCTGGCCGCGGGCAACACGCTGCTCAGCACGCTGCTCGACACCTCGGCGCTGGAGGCCGGCAACGTGAAGCCGCGCCCGGTCGTCTGCGCCTTCCAGGAGATCGCTGACCGCCTCGCCCGCGAATTCACCGAGCAGGCCGCCGGCAAGGGGCTGACCCTGCGCATGGTCCCCACGTCAGCGGTGGTCTTCAGCGACCCGGTGCTGCTGGAACGCATGGTGCGCAACCTGCTGGTCAACGCCCTGCGCTACACCGGTCAGGGGCGCATCCTGCTGGGCTGCCGGCACCGCGGCGACCGTCTGCTGATCGAGGTGTGGGACACCGGCCCCGGCATCGCGGCCGACCAGTTGCAGCGCATCTTCGACGATTTCTACCGCTGCGGCACCGACCAGCGGGACAGTGGGCGCGGTTTGGGGCTCGGCCTGTCCATCGTCCGGCGCACCGCGCAGATCCTCGGCCATCGGATCGACGTGCGGTCGCAGGTGGGGAAGGGCACCGCCTTCTCCCTTGCCGTGCAACTGCTCGGCGACCGGCACCGCCCGGTCCCCGAACAGCCGGGTCCGTCCCCCGCCGCCGCCTCCGCTTAAAGCGGATTGCGATCCGCTTTGGACCGCGACCGCGGTCCCGGCCT
>JAEZPL010000386.1 GCA_023413605.1 Pseudomonadota bacterium | reverse complement strand
CCGCCCAGGCGAGCGTCTGGCGGAGTGCGGCGACATAGGTCGCCTGCCACGCGAGGCCGTGCGCGGCGTACTGGTGGGTTTCCAGCAGCCGGGCGTCGGGGCGGCCGTTCGGGGCGACCAGGGCGGCGACGCCGCGCCGGCCCTCCGCGGCCAGGGTTTCGGCGGCGGCGAGCGCGGTGCGGCAAGCGGTCAGCAGCTCCATGGTCATGCCTCCACCGCGCCGGCGACGATGCCGCTGTCGTGCAGGCGGCCGATCTCGGCCGCGGACAGGCCCAGCAAATCGGCCAGCACCGCGTCGGTGTGCTCGCCCAGCCTTGGGGCCGGGCGGACGTCGCCGCGCGGCACGGCACCGAAGGACAGCGGCGATCCGGGCATCAGGTGCCGTCCGACGCCGGGCTGCGTCACCTCCTGGAACAGCGGGTTGGCGGTGGAGCAGCGCGGATCCTCCGCGACCAGCTGGCCGAAATCCTGGTACGGACCCCACAGCACGCCCGTGCCCTCGAACGCCGTGCGGATCTGGTCCAGTGTGTGGGCGGCGAACCAGGGGGCGAGCACGGCGGCGATGGCGTCCCGCGCCTGGAAGCGCCCGCCCTCGTCGTCCATGTCCACGCCCATCAGCGGCCCGACCATGGCGAGCTTCTCGGTCAGCCCCGTCGCCTTGCCCAGCGCCCGCCACTGCCGGTTGGAGATGGCGACGACCATGGCGCGCCGTCCGTCGGCGGTCGGGAAGTCGCGCCCGAAGGCGCCGTAGAGGTCGTTGCCCAGCGGCTGGCGGACGCTGCCGTTCACCTGCACCTCGGCGAGGTAGCCGAGGTTGCCGACGGTCGCCAGCATGACGTCGGCCAGCGACAGCGTGACCTCCTGCCCCTGGCCGGTCAGGCGCCGCTGCCGCTCCGCCGCCAGCAGGCCGGTGGCGAGGTACAGGCCGGCGGCCACGTCCCAGGCCGGCAGCACATGGTTCACCGGCTCCCCGCCACGGCCGGTCGCCGTGGGGAAGCCGCTGGCGCAGTTGACCGTGTAGTCCACGGCCGACGAGCCGTCCGGGTTGCCGGTCAGCCGCAGCATGATGAGGTCCGGCCGCCCTTCGGACAGGGCCGCGTGGCTCATCCAGCCGCTGGCCGGCAGGTTGGTCAGCAGTATGCCGGCGTTCTCGCCCTGTGCGGTGATGATCGCCCGCGCGATCTCCTTCCCTTCGGGCTTGTCGAGCGCCAGCGCGACCGACCGCTTGGCCTTGTTCAGCCCGGTCCAGTAGAGGCTGGAGCCCTCACGGCTGAGCGGCCAGCGGCGGTAGTCGATGTTGCCGCCGATGGGGTCGATGCGGATCACATCCGCGCCAAGCTGCGCCAGCGTCATGCCGCCGAGCGGTGCGGCGATGAAAGCGGTGACCTCGACGACGCGCAGGCCGGAGAGAAGGGGTGTCATGGGCGGGAGGCTTCTTTTGTTTTCGTTGATCAATCTCCCTCTCCCCCTGGGGAGAGGGCCGGGGTGAGGGGGCGCCCGTAGGGCGTTAAAGCGCTGCAATAAGCATGCGTTGTCGGCCTTCGGCCGCCCCCTCACCCTAACCCTCTCCCCGGGGGGGAGAGGGGATGGGGGGTGGAGAAGGATCACTGCCCGGTGGCTTCGGTTTCCTTGTAGATCGCTTCGATCAGGTCCTTGCCGACGCGGGATTCCATCTCCTTGTGGACGGGCAGAAGGGCGGTGCGCATGGCCTTCTTCTCGTCGGGGGTCAGGGTGATGATCTCGGTCTTGCCGGCGGCCTTGATGCCGGCCAGCGCGTCCTCGTTCTCCTTCTGGGCGATGGCGTTGGCGAGCTGGGTCGATTCCTTCATCGCGCGCTCAAGCTGCGTGCGCACGTCGGCCGGCAGGCCGTCCCAGAACTTCTTGTTGGTGATGACCGCGTAGCCGATGTAGCCGTGGTTGGTGACGGTCAGGTACTTCTGCACCTCGTGCATTTTCTGGGTGTAGACGTTGGAGGGCGTGTTCTCGTTGCCGTCCACGACGCCGGTCTGCATCGCCTGATAGACTTCGGAGAAAGCCATCACCTGCGGCAGTGCGCCCAGCGCGCGCATCTGCGATTCCAGCACCTTCGACGACTGGATGCGCAGCTTCACGCCCTTGTAGTCGTCGGGCTTGCGCAGCGGCTTGTTGGCGGTCATCACCTTGAAGCCGTTGTCCCAGAAGGCCAGCCCCTTGATGCCCTTGGTCTCCAGCTTCTGGAAAAGCTTCTGGCCGACCGGCCCGTCCTCCACGCGCTGGAGCACCTTCTCGTCGGGGAAGATGTAGGGCAGGTCGAAGACCTCGAACTCCTTCACGCCCAGCGGGCCGAACTTGGCCAGCGACGGGGCGAGCATCTGCACGGCGCCGAGTTGCAGCGCCTCCAGCTCCTCCTTGTCCTTGTAGAGCTGGCTGTTCGGGTAGACTTCGACCTTGACCTTGCCTTCCGTGTATTTTTCCGCCAGTTCCTTGAACTTGTCGGCGCCCTTGCCCTTCGGCGTGTCGGGCGTGACCACGTGGCTGAACTTGATGACGATCTGGTCCGCGGCGAACGCCCCGCCGGCAACGAGAAGCATCGCGGTGCCCAGGGTCAGCGCAGCAAGTTTCCGCATCGTTTCCTCCGTGTATTCGCGTGGTTTTTTGGGATCATGCCGCCGTTGTTCCAGCTTCCTGGCCCGCTTCTTCGTCGGGTGACAGGGCGACGGCCTTGGGAAGGGTCCAGCGCAGCGCGGCTGCCTGGTCCCGGATGAAGGCGAGAACCTCGCGCTCCAACGCTTCGGATGCCGGGGTCGGGATGCGGTCCGGCGGGCGGGCCAGCACCAGCGAGCGGCGGATGGACGGGAAGACCGCGGCGGCGCTCAGCCGCCCCTCCGCCACCAGGGCCGACACGCAGGAGAAGGGCAGCAGGGTGCAGCCCTCGCCGATGCGCACCAGCTCCATCAGGGCGGGCAGGGCGTCCACCTCCACGATCGGTTCGCAGGACAGGTCATGCTCCGCGAAGGCCTGATCCACCAGCAGGCGCAGCCGGTGCGGCCGGGCGGGCAGGATCAGGTCCTGGCCCGCGACCTCCGCCAAATCAAGCTCCGCACCCGCGGCGAAGCGGCCGGCGGGGCCGAGCAGCACCATGGATTCCTCCAGCAGCGGGGTGATCGTCAGGCTGCCCATGGTCTTGGTCTCGTACAGCACGGCCAGATCCAGCCGGCCCGACAGCACCCATTCGTGGATGGAGGCGCTGAAGCCCTCCACCAGATGCAGCCGCACCTTCGGGGCCTGCCGCCGGAACTGCACCGTCAGCCCCGGCAGCATGACCGAGCCCAGCGAGGTCGGCGTGCCGAAGGTGACGCTGCCCGAAGGCTCCATCTGGTAGGCCTGCACGGCGTCGCGGGCGGCCCCGACCTCCTTCAGCACGCGGCGGGCGTGTTCCATCAGCACCCGGCCGGCAGGCGTCGGCGTGACGCCCCAGCCGTGCCGTTGCAGAAGCTGGACGCCCAATTCCTCTTCAAGCGACTTGATCTGGCGGGACAGGGCGGGTTGCGCCACGCGCAGGACGGCGGCGGCGCGCGACAGGCTTTGCAATTCCGCCACATGCAGGAAGTTGCCGAGCTGTCGAAAGTCCATATTTGAAACCTTCCGTTCCTGCCCATATCCCGTCGGAATAACAATTATATGATTTATTCCGTTGACGCATACCTTAGCCGATCCCTACCATTCTGAAAAGCTGGAATTGGCCGAGCAGCCGGGAGGAAACAATGACGGTCGCAACCCCGCAGGACGAAACCTTCCCCGACATCCGCGAGGCGGTGCGCAAGCTGTGCGCGCGCTTTCCGGGCGAGTATTGGCGCAGGCTGGACGCGGATCGCGCCTACCCCACGGAGTTCGTGCGCGCGCTGACGGAAAGCGGCTTCCTGTCGGTGCTGATCCCGGAGGAATACGGCGGCTCCGGCCTCGGGCTGGGGGCGGCGACGGCGATCCTGGAGGAGATCCACCGCTCGGGCTGCAACGGCGGCGCCTGCCACGCGCAGATGTACACGATGGGCACCATCCTGCGGCACGGCAGCGAGGCGCAGAAGCGGGCCTGCCTGCCGGGCATCGCGGAGGGCACGCTGCGCCTCCAGGCCTTCGGCGTGACGGAGCCGACCAGCGGCACCGACACCACCCGCATCCGCACCTTCGCCAGGCGTGAAGGCGACAAATACATCGTCAACGGCCAGAAGGTCTGGATCTCGCGCGCCGAGCACAGCGACCTGATGGTCCTGCTGTGCCGCACCACCCCCCGCGATGAATCAGTCAAGCCGACGGAGGGGATGAGCGTCCTGCTGGTGGATCTGCGCAAGGCGGTGGGCAACGGCCTGACCATCCGGCCGATCCGCACCATGATCAACCACGCCACCACCGAGCTGTTCTTCGACAACCTGGAGGTTCCGGCGGAGAATCTGGTCGGGCAGGAGGGCAAGGGCTTCCGCTACATCCTGGACGGCATGAACGCGGAACGCATCCTGATCGCGTCGGAATGCATCGGCGACGCGCGCTTCTTCATCGACCGCGCCTCCGCCTACGCGCGGGAGCGGGAGGTGTTCGGCCGCCCCATCGGCGCCAACCAGGGCATCCAGTTCCCCATCGCCCGCAACTATGTGGAGACGGAGGCCGCGAACCTGATGGTTCAGAAGGCGGCATCGATGTTCGACGCCGGCCTGCCCTGCGGCACGGAAGCCAACATGGCGAAGATGCTGGCCTCGGAAGCGTCCTGGCGCGCCGCCGACACCTGCCTGCAGACGCACGGCGGATTCGGCTTCGCCGAGGAATACGACATCGAGCGCAAGTTCCGCGAAACGCGCCTCTACCAGGTCGCTCCGATTTCGACGAACCTGATCCTCTCCCACGTGGGCACGCACGTGCTCCAGATGCCGAAGTCCTTCTGAGCTATGAGCTATGAGCAACCTTCCACTTGAGGGCATCACGGTCGTCGCGCTGGAACAGGCGGTGGCGGCCCCCTATTGCACGTCGCGGCTGGCCGACGCGGGCGCCCGCGTCATCAAGATCGAACGGCCGGAGGGCGACTTCGCCCGCAACTACGACCATGTGGCCCACGGCGAGAGCGCCTATTTCGTCTGGCTCAACCGCGGCAAGGAATCCCTCGTCCTCGACATCAAGGACGAGGGCGACGCGGCCTTCCTGCACCGCGTGCTGGCGAAGGCCGACGTGTTCGTCCAGAACCTCGCCCCCGGTGCGGCGGAGCGCGCGGGGTTCGGCTCCGCGGCGCTGCGCGACCGCTACCCGCGGCTGATCACCGTGGACATCAGCGGCTATGGGGAGGATGGCCCCTACCGCGACATGAAGGCCTACGACCTGCTGGTGCAGAGCGAGACGGGGCTGGCCTCCATCACCGGCGCGCCGGAGGCGCCGGGCCGCGTCGGCGTGTCGGTGGCCGACATCGCCTGCGGCATGTACGCCCACACCGCCGTGCTCCAGGCGCTGTTCGAGCGGGAACGGACGGGCAGGGGGCGCGGCGTCGCCGTGTCCCTGTTCGATTCCATCGCCGATTGGATGACCGTGCCGCTGCTGCACCAGGACTACGCCGGCAAGGCGCCGCAGCGCGTCGGGCTGAACCACCCGTCCATCGCGCCCTACGGCGCCTTCGCCCTGTCGGACGGGCACACGGTGGTCATCTCCATCCAGAACGAGCGGGAGTGGAAGACCTTCTGCGCCGAGGTGCTGGAGCAGCCGGAGCTAGCCATCGATCCCCGCTTCGTCTCCAACACGCTGCGCGTCGCCAACCGGCCGGAGCTGGACGGGGCGGTCGGCGCCTTCTTCGCGACGCTGGACCGCGCGCAGGCGACGGAACGGCTGCGCCGGGCGCGCATCGCCTTCGGCTCGCTGAACAGCGTGGCCGACCTGTCGGCGCACAGCCAGCTGCGCCGCATCGAGGTCGACACCCCCACCGGGCCGGTCAGCGCCGTCGCCCCGCCGCCGCGCTGGAGCGGCGAGACCTTCCAACCCCGCCCGGTGCCCGCCGTCGGCCAGCACACCGAGGCTCTGCGCAAGGAGTTCGCCGCATGAGTTTCGATCATCTGAAGGACTGGATCGGCCGCGAGGACGAACATCTGGACGTCGCCACGGCGGCCCCGCTGGCGGGGCTGGCCGCGACGCTCGACCATCTCGACCCGCCGTGGCGCGCGGGCGAGCTTCCGCCGCTCGGCCACTGGCTCTACTTCCTGCCCAAGGCGCCGCAACGCGAGATCGCCGAGGACGGCCACCCGCACCGCGGAGGCTTCCTGCCGCCGGTGCCGCTGCCGCGCCGCATGTGGGCCGGCGGCCAGCTGGAATTCGTGGCCCCGATCCGCACGGGCGAGGCGCTGCGCCGCCGCTCCACCATCGGCGACGTGCAGCACAAGAGCGGGCGGTCGGGCGAGATGGTCTTCGTGAAGGTGGTGCACGAGGTGATGACCGAGGCCGGCCTCGCCGTCCGCGAGATCCACGACATCGTCTACCGCGAGGCGCCCAAGCCCGGCGAGGCGCCGCCGCCGTCCGAACCCGCGCCGGAGGCCGTGTGGCGCCGCCCGATGGTGCCGGACCCGGTGCTGCTGTTCCGCTTCTCCGCCCTGACCTTCAACGGCCACCGCATCCATTATGACCGCAAGTATTGCGAGGAGGTGGAGGGCTATCCGGGCCTGATCGTGCACGGGCCGCTGACCGCGACCCTGCTGGTGGACCTGTTCCTGCGCGAAAATCCGGGGGCGCTGGTCACCGGCTTCCGCTTCCGCGCCCGCCGGCCGCTGTTCGACGTGCACCCCTTCACGCTGTGCGGCGCGCCGCGCGTGGGCGGGGCGTCGCTCTGGGCGCTCGACCACACGGGCCAGGTCGCCATGACCGCCGAGCTGGAGGCCGCGTGATGCTCCGCATGACCTTGAAGGAGGCGCTCGCCGAGGTGCTGGACGCGAAGGGCCGGACGGTGGTGGACGTCGGCTGCGGCGACGGATCGCTGACGCGCCATTTCGCAACGCAAGGCGCGCAGGCCATCGGCGTGGAGATCAGCGAGGGCCAGCTCGCCCGCGCCCGCAAGGCCGATCCGGTGGAGGGTGCCTCCTACCGCGTCGGCAAGGGCGAGGCGCTGCCGCTGGACGACGCGTCGGTGGACGCCGTGGTCTATTCCAACAGCTTCCACCACCTGCCGCTGCCGGTCATGGCCGACGCGCTGGCCGAGGCGGCGCGGGTGCTGAAGCCCGGCGGCGCGCAGGTCGTCGTGGAGCCCATCGCGGAGGGCGGCTACTTCCAGGTGTTCCTCCCCATCGAGGACGAGACGGAGGTGCGCGCCGCCGCCTACGACACGCTGAAGCATCCCCCGCTGCCGCTGGAGGAGGTGGACGAGACCGTTTACACGACGGTGGTCCGCTACCGCGACGCCGACCATTACCTCGCTCACGTCGTCGCCGTGGACCCCGCCCGGCAGGAACGGCTTCCTGCGGTCGAGGCGGAGATGCGGCGGCGCTTCGCGGCCAACGGCCGGGTGGAGGGCGACGGCATGACCGCCTTCGACCAGCCCATGCGCCGCATGGTGTTCCGGAGGCTGCCGTGATGGCGGCCCCCACCCGCCGCCGCAGCTGGCTGTTCACCCCGGCCACGAAACCCGACCGCTTCGACCGCGCGGCGGAGGCCGGGGCCGACGCGCTGATCGTCGATCTGGAGGACGCCGTCGCCCCCGCCGACAAGGCGGCGGCGCGGCAGACGGCGCTCGGCTGGATGCGACGCCCGGTGACGGGCGCATCGTCCGGGTGCTGCGCATCAACGCGCCGACCACCGCCTTCGGGCTGGAGGATCTGGTGGCGCTGGTCCGCTCGCCCGCGCAGCCGGACCTGATCCTGGTGCCGAAGACGGACTCCGCCGACACGCTGCGCCTGATCGACGGGCTGCTGACGGAGGCCGGGAAGGCCACCCGCCTCGTGGCGCTCATCGAAAGCGCGCGCGGCGTCGCGATGGTGGAGGCCATCGCGCAGGCCACGCCCCGGCTGGACGCGCTGTTCTTCGGCGCGGCCGACCTCGCCGCCGACCTGGGGGCGGAGGTCGCGTGGGAACCGCTGCTGCGCGCCCGGTCTTGCGTGGTGAACGCGGCGGCGCTGGCCGGCATCGCCGCCATCGACTCCCCCTTCTTCGCGCTGAACGACGAGGCGGGGCTGCGGGCCGAGGTCGCGGCGGCGGTGCGCATGGGCTTCACCGCCAAGGCGGCCATCCACCCCCGCCAGATCCCCGCGATCAACGAAGCCCTGACCCCGACGCCGGAGCAGGTGGCCGAGGCCCGCCT
>JAEZPL010000159.1 GCA_023413605.1 Pseudomonadota bacterium | reverse complement strand
TACCGAAGGCGTTTGATGGCTTCCATCAAACGCCTTCGGTTCAAACCCGGCAGCACGTTGCGTAGCAACGTGCGAAAGGGGCATACGGCCGGCCGAACATGAAGCGTTCATGCGCCGGCCGTATGAGGCGACTGCGCCGGCACCGGCAATCAAAGATTGATGGGGATCGGGCTGGTGCGGCGCAAAGGAGGTGTGGATTGAAGAGGAAGGTTCGGCATACGAGTTGCCGAAAACTTCCTCAAGTGAGCAGAGTGATTTTCGGGTCGATTGCTACGCAAAACACAGGACAGAGCCCACAGAATTTCATAAAAGCCATAGGGGATGTCCTGTCTTGAGATGAGGAAGCGTTGGCGATTCGGAGCCGAAAGCAGAGGCAGGATGCACAATGTTTCGTCATCTCTGAGTGTTTTGGAATTTCTGCTGATTTTGCTTGCGCGGCCAGCAAAACGTATACAGTATCCGCTTGTTGGCTGTTGCAAGCGCCTGTTGCAAACGGGAGGATGCCGAAGTGAATGGTGCATCATTTGCAGTCGTCTCCCGTCCCGCAACACATCGTACGACGTCCATTCCGGGCCGCACACCGTGGAAAGCCCCGGCGTTCCGAAGGAATGGCGTGCGAAGCACGACACAAAGTGTAACGACCGCATCGCGATGACGGCCGAATCGATGCCGCCCGGACTTGCGAAACTCCAAAACGAACGGTCGGTGCTTTCACCTTTTCCTGAGGGAGGCGCGCGTCGCCCATGGTTCTGATGATCGGTCAAACCGGTATGACCCCAGGGACCGCGGCCAACGTCTTCAGGCTCGACTGGCCTTGATACGAGGGAGAGACAACATGTTCATGAAAAGACTGCAAAGACTGCTGGCGTGCGCCGGCTGCGCGGCCGTCCTCGCGGCAACCTCCTCCGTTGCTGCGGCCGATGCCCCGCCGATCCGCTTCGCCGTCGGCGTGGACCCGGCCTTCACGCCGATTTTCCTGGCCAAGCACGAGAAGATGTTCGAAGAGGTCGGCCTGAACGTGCAGTTGCAGCAGTTCACGCAGTCCAACGAAGGCCTGGATTCGATCAACGCCGGTCTGACCGATCTGGTCGGTGCCGCCGAACCGGGCACCCTGACCCGGATCACCCGCGGAGACATCCGCCCGCTCGCCATCTATGAGCAGTCGGGGAAGTACATCAAGCTGGTGGTCAAGGACGGCATCACCGACGTCACGCAGATCAAGAAGTTCGGCATCGTTCCGGGCTCCGTGTCCGAATACGCGACACACAAGCTGCTGGACAAGTTCAAGATCGACCTGCAATCGGTGCAGCTGATCACCGCCGGCCCGCCTGAACTGCCGGCACTGCTGGCGAACAAGTCCATCGACGCCTTCTTCGCCTGGGAACCCTGGCCGTCGGTCGGCATCCGGCAGGGCGGCAAGGTGCTGATGACCAGCGCCGACGTCGGCTACACCTACACCATGTGGCTTTCCGCCAACGGTTCCTGGCTGGACCAGAACCGTGACGCGGCAAAGAAGGTCGTCGCGACCCTGGCCAAGGCCTGCGCCGTCGTGCGGGACGGCATGGCGAAGAACGATCTGTCGCGCCCGATCGCGGCCAATCGTGCCATGGCCAAGCTGCCGCCCGACCAGACCACCTCCTTCCTGCGTGACGTCGAATGCGTCGTCCGCGACTTCACGCCCGACGATCTGGAAAGCTACGACCAGATCGCGACCTTCCTGCACCAGGCGAAGATGACGCCGGTCAAGGCGGACTTCCGGAAGGTCATGCAACTCGGCTTCTTCAAGGAGTGATGCGGATATGGT
Source organism: Pseudomonadota bacterium (assembly GCA_023413605.1). Lineage (GTDB taxonomy): Bacteria > Pseudomonadota > Alphaproteobacteria > Azospirillales > Azospirillaceae > Azospirillum. Next base: position 1,242 of record JAEZPL010000159.1, on the reverse strand, counting down.
TTCTGGCGCATCCATCGAACTCGACCACGTCTCGATCACTCTGGGCGGCAACAGGATCGTCGAGAACGTCAACCTGTCGATCAAAGCCGGCGAATTCTTCTGTCTGCTGGGTCCCAGCGGCTGCGGAAAGTCGACGCTCCTGAACGTCATCGCCGGCTTTGTCGAAGCGGAGGGAAGCGTCCGCGTCGGTGGAAAGCCGGTCCACGGGCCGGGGCTCGACCGCGGCGTCGTCTTTCAGAGCACGGAGGCGCTGTTCCCCTGGCTCACCGTCCAGGAGAATGTGGAATACGGCTTGCGCATCCGCGGCATTCCGAAGAAGGAGCGGGCGGAGGCAGCCCAGCATTACCTGCGGCTCGTCGGGCTGGGACACGCCCTGACGCGGTTCCCCGGCGAACTGTCGGGCGGCATGCGGCAGCGCGCCCAGATCGCGCGCGTTCTGGTGAACGAGCCGCCCGTGGTGCTGATGGACGAGCCGTTCGGTGCGCTGGATGCCCAGACGCGCGAAGTCCTGCAGCATGAGGTTGACCGGCTGCGCCGGACCAACCAGTCGACCTTCGTCTTCGTCACCCACGACATCTGGGAAGCCATCACCCTGGGCGACCGGGTGGCGACGATGACCGCCGGTCCCCGCGCGGGCGTGAAGTCCATCGTGACCATCGACCTGCCTCATCCGCGTGACTCGGCCGACCCGGCGGCGCTGGAGGTCTATCGGGGGCTGCGCGACGGCATCGCGGTGGAGGTGGACAAGGTTCTGCGGTCGCAGCGGGCCGTCGCATAGCGGCCTGCGCACCAGCGCAGCAACCTTTCAATTCGGAGACACGGTGTGAGCAGCATTTCCAGCAACATGGCCCCGGTCGTTCCCATGTGGAGGAGAATTCCCTACCGGGACGGAACGATCCGGTTTCTTCTCGCGATCGTTTCGGTCGCCGGCGGCATCGGACTCTGGGGCCTCGCCAGCCTCGGCGCCAATCCGCTTTTTCTGCCGTCGCCGCTTCTGACGCTCAACTCGGCGGTTGAACTGGTCCAGGACGGGACATGGTGGTCCTCGATCGTGGCGTCGACGTTCCGCATCCTCACCGGCTGGGGGCTGGGTGTGGCCGTCGGCATTCCCCTCGGCATTCTGATGGGGCATTTCCGCTCGGTCCGCCAGCTTCTCGACCACTACATCGAGTTCTTCCGGTACGTTCCGCCCATCGCCTTCGTGCCGCTGGCGGTGATCTGGCTGGGGCCCGACGAATTGTC
>JAEZPL010000327.1 GCA_023413605.1 Pseudomonadota bacterium | reverse complement strand
GTCCTCGATGGCGGAAAGGGGAAGCCAGGGGAAAAGTCGGTCTTCAACATCGGTGCGGACGGTGCGGGGACGCAGGGCTTCGGCGTGCGCGGACGGCATCGCGAGACACTCCTCGGGCGGAGGGAACGGAAAAAATGCGGGTAGGAGGGGGGGCGAATCCCGATCCGCCTCAGCGGACCGGGCCGATAATTCGCGCCAAGCCCCGCATTCGCTCCGCCGTCCGGCGCGCGATGCCAAGGATGCCCACGGACGAAACCACGGTCACGGACGGACGGGTCGCCGTAAAGGGCACAGAATTGGTGGGATGGGCCGGATGTCGGGTTCCGGCAGACCCACGGTGCAGCGGCACGCCACACACTCCACAACACGTTTTTGCGAAGACGAATTCCGGTCTCCGGCGCCCTCCTCAGAGCGCCGGGCTGGTAATTCGCATTCGGGACGTGTGCGGGGTCGATTGCATGCGGGTATCCTGACCCAGGATCGCGGCCGCGGTCAAGCCCCCCTTACCGCCCTTCCCGCCTGGCGAGAAAAGCCAGCCGTTCCAGCAGGTGCACGTCCTGCTCGTTCTTCAGCAGCGCACCGCAGAGCGGCGGGATCAGGGTGCGGGCGTCCTTGGCGCGCAGGGTTTCCGGGTCCACGTCCTCGACCATCAGCAGCTTGATCCAGTCCAGCAGTTCGGACGTGGAGGGCTTCTTCTTCAGGCCCGGCACCTCGCGCAAGGCGTAGAACAGCGACAGCGCCTCGCTCAGCAGGGTCTGCTTCAGGCCCGGATGGTGGACGTCCACGATCCGCTCCATCGTCTCGCGGTCGGGGAAGCGGATGTAGTGGAAGAAACAGCGGCGCAGGAAGGCGTCCGGCAGTTCCTTCTCGTTGTTGGAGGTGATGATCACGATGGGCCGCTGGGCGGCCTTGATGGTCTGGCGCGTCTCGTAGACGTGGAACTCCATGCGGTCGAGTTCCAGCAGCAGGTCGTTCGGGAATTCGATGTCGGCCTTGTCGATCTCGTCGATCAGCAGGACCGGGGCCTCCGGCGCCTCGAAGGCTTCCCAGAGCTTGCCTCGCACGATGTAGTTGCCGATGTCGCGCACCCGCTCCTCGCCCAACTGGCTGTCGCGCAGGCGGCTGACGGCGTCGTATTCGTACAGGCCCTGCTGGGCCTTGGTGGTGGACTTGATGTGCCAGGCGAGCAGCGGCTTGTTCAGCGCGCGGGCGATCTCCTGCGCCAGCACGGTCTTGCCGGTGCCGGGCTCCCCCTTCACCAGCAGCGGGCGCTGCAACGTAATGGCGGCGTTGACGGCCACCATCAGATCTTCTGTGGCGACGTAGGATTCGGTGCCGGTGAAGCGCATTCCTGTCGGTTCCGCTTGAAAAGTTGGAGGGGCCTGTTGGAGGGGCCACGCATCCTTCCAGCATGGCGGGCATCGTGCAAGACGGAACCAGCACCGACAGCCCGGCGTTCCCGTAGTTGGAGGGCACACGCCATGACCGATCGGAAGTTCTGGCCGGATTATCTGGAACAGCACCGCCATCCGGTGAACCGCGCGCTGCACGTCACCGGCACGTTGACGGCAACCGCCCTTCTGGCGGCGGGGTTGCTGCGCCGCGACCGGCGGGCGCTGCTGGCCGCACCGCTGGTGGGGTACGGGATGGCGTGGCTGGGCCACTTCCTGGTGGAAGGAAACCGCCCGAAGACGCTGGACGCGCCGCTCGCCTCACTGGCCGCGGATTACCGGCTGCTGGGGTTGGCCCTGACCGGCCGGCTTGCGCGGGAATACCGGCGCTACGGCATTCCCGACCGGCCCGGGATCGCGGTGCGGCGGCTCACGGCGTCCCGCCGGGCTTCGCGATATGAGGAACAATCTTCATATCCATCATGAGGATGTGCTGGACGAGCCATTCGGCGGCGAACTTGTAGATTCGCTCCGCCGCCGGCTTCGTCGGGTGCTCCATGAACTCCTCGCTGATGTCCTGCAGCATCCGTTTGGCGTTGTCGTGCTGCAGCTTATGGGCATCGAAATCCGGGTAATCGACGGCGAGCATCAGCTTTTCCTCGCGGTCGAAATGGGATTTTGTGTACTCGAACAGGCGGAGCAGGGTCTGCGCGGCCAAACGCGGGTCATAGTTGACCTGGTTGGTCGCCTGGTCCAAATCGTTCACACACCGGATCAGTTGTTTGTGATCTTCGTCAATCCGGTCGATCCCGACACTCATCCTGCTGCGCCAGATGATGTACGGCATTGCGCGCTCCGTAGCCGGGCATTTCCTCCAAGCGGAAAGTAAATGTCCCGGCCACGGATGCACAAGAGAGCGCAACCGAACGAGGTTGCGACACGTCGTAGCAGTTAAATTGTCTTACGACGCAACTTTTGACCCGATCGCCTTTTCAATCGCCTCAACCGCTGCGGGTGCCAACGCCGCATCCGGTCCGCCGGCCTGGGCCATGTCCGGACGGCCGCCGCCGCCCTTGCCGCCCAGCGCTTCGGCACCGACGCGCACCAGATCGACGGCGCTGATCTTGGCGATCAGGTCGTCGGTCACGCCGACGACGATGGACGCCTTGCCCTCGTTCGACGCGATCAGCGCCACGACGCCGGAGCCGATCTGCTTCTTCAGCTCGTCGGCCATCGGCTTCAGGTCCTTGGCCGGCAGGCCGTCCACGACGCGGGCGGCGAACTTCACGCCACCGACGTCCTTGGCCTCGCCGCCGCCATCGGCCTTCGCGCCGCCTCCCATAGCCACTTGCCGGCGAAGTTCGGCCAGTTCGCGCTCCATCTTCCGGCGCTCCTCGACCAGCGAGGCGAGACGGGCCGGAACCTCTTCCGGACGGACCTTGAGGACGGAGGCCGCCTCGGTCAGCAGATGGTCGCGCTCGGACAGCCAGGCCTTGGCGCCGGTGCCGGTCAGCGCCTCGATGCGGCGGACGCCGGCCGCGACCGCGCCTTCGGACACAATCTTGAACAGGCCGATGTCGCCGGTGCGGCGGACGTGGGTGCCGCCGCACAGCTCGACGGAATAGTCACGGTCGAC
>JAEZPL010000306.1 GCA_023413605.1 Pseudomonadota bacterium | reverse complement strand
CCCCCCGGCCCCCCCCCATCGCGCGCGCCGCGCGCGCGCGCCAGGGCGCCGGCGACCAGGACCATCGCCAGCGAGCCGAGCATCAGCAGAACGGCCGCCGCGACGTCGGCCCGGACCAGACCGGACGACGGTGCGACGGCGGGGCGGTCAGCGGGCGGACTGCTCAAGGGTGGCGCACTCGCGCAGGAACTCCTCGCGCAGGTCGCGCGATTCCAGCATTTCGCCGTGGAAGGAGGTGTTCACCATCCGGCTGTCGTGGCCGGCGCGGACGCCGCGGTGCGTCTTGCACATGTGCACGGCGCTGATCCGCACGGCCAGGCCGCGCGGCTTGGTCAGGTCCACGATGAAGTTGCCGATCTGCTTGACCAGCTCCTCCTGGATCTGGAAGCGGGCGGCGAAGTGATCGACGATGCGGTCGTATTTGGACAGACCCAAAATGTTGCCGTCCTTCGCCGGCAGAATGCCGATGTAGGCGGTGCCGTAGATCGGCATCAGGTGGTGCGCGCAGGTGGAGCGCACGGCGATCGGCCCCGTCACGATCAGGTGATCGAAGTTCTCGGCGTTCTTGAACTCGGTCAGGGCCGGCGGCGGCGCGAAGCGGCCGCGCAGAAGCTCGCGGACCAGCATCTTGGCGACGCGGCGCGGGGTGTCGCGCGTGTTGTGATCGTTCTGGTGGTCGATCAGCAGGATGTCGAGCAGCTCTTCGATCTTGCGCGCCGCCGCGTCGATCATGGCGTCTTCGCCGGCGGCGTCCAGCGGGACGTCCAGCGCTTCGTTCGAACGGCGCGCGATGATGGCTTCCTCCACGAGCGCGAGCACATTTGCCTGGTGTGTCATAGATCCTGGTTCCTTGGTTACTCTTCTTGTCCTTCGGCCGGGCGTGTCCGCACGGCTTTACGGCATCACGGGGTGGTTTGCAGACGGGGGATCGGGGAGCCGACCCGGCTGGCCGGGAAACGCATTGCGGCCTGCGTGCCCCGGCCCGGTTCGCTTTGGAGGACGAGCGTTCCGCCATGGGCCTCCATCAGGCTCTTGACGATGCTGAGGCCGAGGCCGGAGCCCTGGAAGCGGCGCGCGGCGCTGCTGTCGGCCTGATAGAAGGGCTGGGTCGCCTTTTCAACCTGTTCGGCGGACATGCCCAGGCCGTGGTCGCGGACGGTGATCACGAAATCGCCTTGCGGCTTGATCTGCGTTTCGACCTCGATGGGGGTGCCGGGCTCGCTGAACTTCACCGCGTTGGACAGCAGGTTCAGCAGCATCTGCCGCAGCGCCCGCTCGTCGGCGCGAAGCACCGGCCACACCGCCGGTTCGGGCGTGGTGATGGTCCGCCCCTTTCCGGCCTGCGTGCCGAGGATGGTGGCGATGGAGGTCTTGACCGCCTTTTCCGTATCCACCGGTTCGAAGCTGAGGGCGATGTGGTCGGCGTCCATCTGCGCGACGGTCAGGATGTCCACGACGAGGCTCAGCATGTGCCGCGCGCTGGTGAGGATGTGCGAGGCGTAGAGCCTGTGCTCCTGGACGGCGGCGGCGGGGTCCGGCGGGGCGGCGTTGCGGCGGGTGCGCGGCGCGCGGTCGTCCTGGATCAGTTCGGAGAAGCCGATGATGGCGTTCAGCGGCGTGCGCAGTTCGTGGCTCATGGTCGCAAGGAAGCGGGTCTTGGCCCTGTTCGCCTCCTCCGCCTGGGCGACCGCCACCCGCAACTCGCCGGCCATGGCCTCCAATTGCCGGTGGGCCCGCCGGATGGCGCGGTTCTGCACCAGCAGCAGCATGATGAACAGCAGCCCGCAGGCGACGAGGCCCATGGCCAGTCCGGTGAAGGTCCAGTGCAGATACAGCAGGTGACCCTGGCCGCGGTCCACCTCCTCCCCGCCGAACTGGTTGGCGGCGGAGGCGAAGGCGTTGATGCTCCGCTCGATCGGTTTCAGCACGTGCAGCGCCATCACGGCCTTCGCGGCCATCGGTTCCGGCCCGGCGAGGATGATCTCCACCCGGTCGAGCGCCGCTTCCAGGCTGGCGACGGTCTCGCCGTGCTGCGGATAACGCTCGATGAAGGCCGATGCCTGCCCGTCGCCCAGCACGCTGATGCGGTTGCGCACGATGTCCATGCGCAGCCGGACTTCGTCCTCGTCGACGGAGGTCCCCGGCAGCGCGCTGGCCGCGATGCGCTGCTCCAGGCGCGTCACCTCGCCCACCGCCTGGCTGGCCGCCCAGGCGAAGTTGTAGGGCGAGGCGCCGCGCAGGGCGTCCCCGTAATTCAGCACCAGCAGCGACAGGTAGCCGGAGCCCAAGCCGAACGTGCAGGTCAGGACAGCGAGCGCAACGCCGAGCCGGCGGGCGTGATTGCCCGCGACCCAACGCCGGAATCGCTCATGAAGCTGCATTCTTATTCAACTCTCAATCGAGCGACCTGCCAAACCGAACGCTGGTAGTATTTCGGCTTCTGGGCCTCGGGGTCATGGTCGAAATCATAGACGATGAACAGCGGCCCCTTGTCGCTGACCGGCAGGTACCGCCCGTCGCGCTTCAGGGCAAGGATGACCTTGCGGGTCTGGGCATCCTCCATCGGGATTTCGCTGGCGTAGTCGTTCAGCGCGGTGGCGACGATCGTGTCGCCTTCCGCCCCGACGCGGGCCAGCAGGCGGGCGAGCGGAACGCCTTCGAACGTCACCGGCTCCTTGTACCAGGGCGTCTTGGTGGTGAAGGACACCGTGCCCAGCGCTTCCAGCGACGCGCGGTCGAACACGGCGGTGTCGCCCGCATTGGTGGTGTTTATGCGGCCCGAGATGGTCAGGATCGGCTTCTGTTCCGGCGCAGGCAGTGGTTCGGCCGACGCCGTTCCGAAGAATATGACCAAAGCGATAGCCGTGTAGCGCCCGATATCCATAAAACGCATGTGGTTTCACGTTCCCAACGGTGACGATCAAGCTCAGGTTCAATTTGCATTCTGTAAAGAAGATAGCCAAAATTCCATCGAATGGTTGCGATTTTTTAGGTGTCCCTGATGCATATCAAGGAATTTGAATAAGGCGTACGCAATGTCTTAACCAATGAGACAAAACGATCTTATGGGATTTTGAAAACGCCGACCGGACGCACGAACGGTCGTGACGTAAAATCACAATGCCACGCCATCGGCGCTTTCTTAGCTCGCTGTCCTCGGAAACCCTGTCCTAGCATCGCAGACCCAGCACGGAACGATTATGGATACATTGCAACCGACGAACCAATCCGTGCTTGTGTCAGCAGGCTACATCCTGGGGGTAGGGACAAACTTGGAGCCGGAGAAGAACGCGGCTCTTATTGTCGCCCATCTGGCCGAACGATTTGGGCGGGTCCTGGTCAGCCGCTTCTACTACACGGATCCTGTCGGCATCATGAGCCGGCATCGTTTCGTGAATTTCTGCGCGTTTGTTCCCAGCGATCTGGAGCCCACCGCCTGCAAGGCGGTCTGTGTCGGCATCGAGGTCGCCATGGGGCGCGACCGGGCACACCCCGCCTGCAAGACGCGCGACCGCCCGGCCGACATCGACCTTGTGGGCCGCCTGTCCATGGCCACCCTGCGCGCCGACCTCGGCGCCCTGTCGCCGGACGCCTATCTGGCCGACCCGTGCCGTGAAATCGCGGCCATGCTGACCGGACGGGGCATCCCCGAACCGGCCGGCGAGCTGTGCGTCGTGCCTGGCCCCGGTTCTGGCTCCTGCCGGCTAGGCGAGACGCCGGCCGCCGTCCACCGGGATGACCGCGCCGGTCTGGTAGTGGTTCCGGAGAATGGCGTCCACGGCCATCCCGATCGCCTCGACCCCGCCCTCCTCGCCGAGCAGGGTCTCTGACAGCACCCGTTCCCGCGCCGCGTCGGTGTGCCATTCCTTGAACAGGATGGGCCCCGGCTGCACGACGTTGACCTTCACCTTCGGTGCCAGACGCTTGGCGAAGGACAAAGCGAGGTTCTGGAGACCCGCTTTGGTCGCGCAATAGGCGTCGAAGGCCGGGTTCGGGTTGTCCGCGTAGATGTCCGTGATGTGCAGGATGTCGGCGCGCCGGTTCGTGCAGGCCTGGAGCAGCGGGGCGAGTTCCAGGTTGAGCGCGAAGGGCGTGCGCATGTGCACGGCGTAGAACAGGTCCATCTGGCGCAGCGCTTCCGCGGAGTCCGCCGCGGTCTTCTCAAAGGCCGAGGCGTTGTGGATCACCGCCCGCAGGCTGTCCGCCCGCTCCCGGATCGCGGCGGCCAGCCGCAGGCCCGCGTCGGATTCGGACAGGTCCATGGCGACGCAGACGGCGCCGGCCGCGCGCAGCCGTTCCACCTCCTCCGTCGGGCTGCGGTAATGGGCGATGACCGGCCAACCTTGCGCCAGCAAGCGTTCGGCAAGATGGCAGCCGACCCGGCGGCCCCCGCCGGTGACGACGATGGCGTCCTGCAGACGGGATATATTGGTCACGGTATTGTTGGTCATGGCCCCACCCTCTTTGGCCCGTTCGGGCACCTGTCCGTGGACGAACGATTAGCCCATACGGCCGTCCGGCGGAAGGGAGGCGTCACGCTCGCTCCCCTGCCCCTGTTGATCCGCAGAGCCGCCATCGCAGGACAGGAGAGGCAGATGGACGTCGGTTTCGTGGGGCTGGGGGGCATGGGTCGCGGCATGGCGGCCAACCTGATCAAGGCTGGGCATCGCGTGCGGGCCTGGAACCGCTCGCCAGGGCCTGTGCAGGATCTGCAAAAGCAAGGTGCGGAGCCGGCGGCCCACGTGGAGGACGCGCTTCAGGGAGAGGCCGTGCTGACCATGCTCGCCGACGACAACGCGGTGCGGCAGGTGTATCTGGAAAGCAGCGCGCTGGACCGGGCACCCAAGGGCCTGATCCATGTGGTCATGGCCACCGTCTCCCCCACCCTGGTCCAGGAACTCGTGAGGCTGCACAAGGACCTCGGCATCGACTACATCGCCGCCCCCGTGTTCGGGCGAACCGACGTGGCGGCGGCGGGAAACCTGAACATCGTCGCGGCCGGCGACCCGGCCGCCATCGCGCGGGTTCAGCCGCTGCTCGACGCGATGGGCCAAAAGACATGGCGGCTCGGCGACGATCCGGTGCGCGCCAACGTCGTGAAGATCGCCGGCAATTTCATGATCGCCGCCGCCATCGAGGCGATGGGAGAAGCGGTGGCGCTGGGGCGCGCCCACGGAATTGCCGCCAACGACGTTCTGGAGGTGATGACCAACGGCCTGCTCGCCTCCCCCGTTTACAAAGGCTATGGCGGGATCATCGCGGAGGAACGCTACGAACCCGCGGCCTTCAAGCTGACGCTGGGGCTGAAAGATGTCCGTCTGGCGCTGGCCGCCGGGGAGGGGGCGCATGTGCCGCTGCCGCTCGCCAGCCTGCTGCGCGACGGATTCCTGGAGGCCATTGCCCACGGCGACGCAGACCGCGACTGGGCAGCGCTCGCCAAGGTCTCGGCCCGACGCGCGGGCCTCACCAAGTAGGAGGTGGAAACTTACCACAAGAGAGTTCAGAAAATACAAAAGGCAAGCATTCGGCAGAGCCTGAACAAGAAACACACGCCATCATGATGCGAAATGGTGGTAGTGCCGCGAAAAGGTCGTCCTATTTACGTCTTGTTAACCATGGCTGCGGCATAGTCCTCTCACGCACTTGGTTGCGTTTCCTCCCTAAACTTCAAGGCCGCGCCGTTCTGGCTGCGGCCTTTTCTTTTGCCTTGCTTACGGCCACTCCTGCAATCGGCCTTATGCCCTCAAGGCTATGGACCATCCGGCCGGACCATCCATCCTTGCTGAATGGACCTGTCCAGGGAGGCCCGCCGTGAAGGAAATGGGCGAGGAACACTACGCGATCCTGCGCCGGCACATGGTCGAGGTGATCGCCATGCAGGTCGAGTTGGCAAGCGAGGAAATCGGCAAGGCGGTGCTGGACGATCGGGTCATGGCGGCGATGCGGCGGGTGCCCAGGCACCTGTTCGTGCCGGAACAGCTGGCCGCCTACGCCTATCACAACATGCCGCTGCCGATCGGGTTCGACAAGACGATCTCGCAGCCGTTCCTCGTCGCGCTGATGACCGACCTTCTGGACTGCACGGCGGAGGACTCGGTGCTGGAAATCGGCACCGGCCTCGGCTATCAGGCGGCTGTCCTGGCGGAGCTTGCGGGCCGGGTCTGGACCGTCGAGGTGGTGGAGGAGTTCGCGACCGCGGCCGACGCGCTGCTGCGCCGGCTGGGCTACGCCAACATCCGCATCCGCACCGGCGACGGGTCCCGCGGGTGGAAGGAGCACGCGCCCTTCGACAAGATCATGGTGACGGCGGCGGCCGACCGGGTGCCGGCCGCCCTGGTTGAGCAACTGAAACCCGGCGGCCGTATGGTGATGCCGCTCGGCCCGCCCACCATTCAGAGTCTGACGGTCGTCGAAAAGGCCGCCGGGGGGGACGCGGGCGGGCGCGTGACGACGCGGGGCCTGATTCCGGTCCGCTTCACCCAGCTTGAAACCGGGTAGTAAGCGACATCGGGCAGTGAGCAAGGGGACGGCCGGTCAGGCGTTGCGCACGCCGGCCAGGAATTCCTGCACCTCGCCGGTCAGCCGTTCCGCCTGCTGGGACAGTTCCTGCGCCGCCCCCAGCACCTGGGTGGCCGCGGCGCCGGTGTCGTTGGCGGCCGCCCGGACGCCGGCGATGTTGGTCGTGACCTCTTCGGTCCCCACCGCCGCCTGCTGCACGTTCCGGGCGATTTCCTGCGTGGCGGCGCCCTGCTCCTCCACCGCGGCGGCGATGGACGAGGCGATCTCGTTGACCTCGCCGATGACCGCGCTGATCTCCTGGATCGCGGCGACCGCGTCCTGGGTGACCGATTGAACCTGGGCGATCTGGGTGGCGATGTCGTCGGTGGCGCGGGCCGTCTGGCTTGCCAGGGTCTTCACCTCGTTCGCCACCACGGCGAAGCCCTTGCCGGCCTCGCCGGCCCGCGCCGCCTCGATGGTGGCGTTCAGCGCCAGAAGGTTGGTCTGGGCGGCGATGGCCTGGATCAGGCCAAGCACTTCGCCGATCCGCTGGGCGCTGCCGGTCAGCATGCGCACGGTCTCGTCCGTGCGCCGGGCGTCCTCGACCGCCCTTTCCACGACCAGCCGCGACCGGGCCGTGCGGCTGCCGATTTCCCGGATCGAGGCGCTCAGTTCCTCCGTCGCGGCGGCCACCGTCTGGACGTTCGCCGACGCCTGTTCGGAGGCGGAGGCCACGGCGCAGGACTGTGTGTTGGTCTGCTGGGCCGTGGCCGACAT
>JAEZPL010000248.1 GCA_023413605.1 Pseudomonadota bacterium | reverse complement strand
CAACAAAGATCGAATAGACAATCAATGTATAGCCTCTCTACTTTCGAAGCTTATAATACTGTTTATCTACTCCATCACCACCGTTGTGTATATGAAATTCGGTTGTATTGAATTCCGTTATCTTTATAAGCATAAGGCATACCCCCTATGGGAGCGCCTTGATGGAACACAGTTGCAAATTAATAAACTCGCAAGACCTTTCGCATGATGTGCGGTTCGATCTTATCCGAGTCACAGCGTGCCTCGCCGTGATCCTATTGCATGTTTCGGCGCGCCCGATTTACCTTCATATGGAGGGCGGGGCGAACCATGACTGGTGGCTGATCGCGATTGCGATCAACTCTGCAACACGGTGGTGTGTTCCTGTCTTCGTGATGCTCAGCGGGGCTCTGTTGCTCGGCCGCGATCTGCCTTGGCGAGATACCTACCTGCGGCGCCTACCTCGGATGCTGGTGGTTCTTGCTACGGCCACGGTGATCTACGCTGGATGGCAGATCGGATTCACTCATGAGTTTACCGGCCCATCCTTCCTGCTGAGCCTCTACCAGGGGCAGCCATACTATCATCTATACTTTTTCTTCGTCGTTATAGGGCTGTATGCAATTGCCCCGGTGATATCGCGGTTCTTCGCCCAGGTGGACCGCACCACGGCCATGGGCGCGATCATTGTGGCCTGTCTTGTCGCCTCGGCGTCGTTCACGCTGAGTGGATTTGCCCCGACAGCATTTACATTCTCCTGGCCGTACATCGGATATTTTGCGCTTGGCTTCTATCTTTTCCGCTACCGCCCGGAACTGCCCTATGCGTGGATCGCACTCGGCTCATATGTCGTCACGTTTGCCGCAGTGGAGGCATTTGCCCTGATGAAGGGGCCGGGATGGACGTGGACCCTTTACCCGCATACCTACTTCTCTCCAAACGTATTCGCCTTCTCGCTCGGGATCTTCGGGATGTTGCTGAGCATGCAGGTAGGCAACAGAATGGCCAAGGTTTTTGCGGTCTTGGCTCCACTCACCCTGATCGCCTACATCGTCCATCCCATGATTATGGAATTTCTGCGCTGGACCTTCTCCGTCCATATGCCGGAGTTGATGAGGCTCCGGTATGAGCCGCCTCTGACGTATGGCCTGACGGTAGGGATATCCTTCGGTGCTGCCTATGTCCTGCGGCGAATTCCGGTTGTGCGGCGGTACTTCTGATACCGACGGCGCGGGTCGTGCGGGAACTGGACGCCATTGCCGCCGCTGGTCGGTGGCCTCCGCGGGCGGTTCCGGCCGAAGCCCTTCCGCTACACCGGGTCGCTCATCGTGCGCACCGCGATCCGTCGGAGGGATCGACGCCAAGCCGCGTCACCGTCCCTGGAAAAGGGGTTTGCGGCGCTCCTTGAAGGCTGTGACACCCTCCCGCCGGTCCTGCGTGGGGACAAGGCGGTTGTACGCCTCGATCTCGAAGGCCAGCGCGTCCGCGAGCGACATGCGGAGCCCCCGGGACATTGCCTGCTTGGCTTGCCGGACGGCGAGTGGTGCGTTCGCGGCGATCCGTTCTGCGGCCGCGACGGCTGCGTCCAAAAGGCCGGACAGGGGAACCACCCGGTTGACCAGTCCCCAGGCTTCCGCCTCCGCGGCGGAAAAGGGAAGGCCGGTCAGCACGATCTCCTTGGCCCGCCGCTCGCCGACGGCGCGGGCAAGGTTCTGGGTCCCGCCGGCGCCGGGCATGATGCCCAGCGTGACCTCCGGGAGCGCGAACCGCGCCGTTTCCGCCGCGTGGATGAAGTCGCACGCCGCGGCGACCTCGCACCCGCCGCCGTAGGCCGCGCCGTTCACGGCGGCGATCACGGGCACCGGACAATCGAGAATGGCGCGGACCATGCGCTCGAACACGACATGCTGGCGCTGCCACGCCTCGTCGGTCATGCCGTCGCGTTCCTTGAGGTCGCCGCCCGCGCAGAAGACCCGTTCTCCCCGCCCCGTCAGGACGACGCAGCGGGTTGCCCCAGCGTCGAGCGCGAGGTCCTCGAACAGGGCGACGAGATCGAGCCCCATCTGCGTGTTGAGCGCGTTGCCGGCGTCCGGGCGGTCGAGCGTCACCAGCAGGACGTGATCCGACGGCCGCTCGATGGCGAGCGTTGCGAACCGCCGCTCCGTTCCGCCGCCGCCGCGCCCGCTCACCGGAACCTCCCGCCGCCGTCCATATCGACCACGGAGCCCGAGAGATAGGTGACGCGCGGTGAACTGAGAAACGCGACGAGTGCCGCGATCTCGGCCGGTTCGGCAAGACGGCCGAACGGAAGCTCGCCCAGGGCATCGGCCCAACGCTCCTCGTCGCCGAAGCGCACCTGCGCGCGCCGCCGGTAGACGGTCGTGACCCGTTCGGTGCGCGTCGCCGACGGGTTCACCCCGAACACGCGAACGTTCCAATCCACGGCGCGGGCACCCACGGCCTGCGTGAAGGCGATCAGCGCGGCGTTGCCCGCCGACCCGCAGGCGTAATCCCAGCGCGGCGTCTTTCCCATCATGCCGATCACGTTGACGATGGTGCCGCCGCCGCGCTGGCGCATCCCCTCGACAAAGAGCTTCGTCATGTGGATGTAGCCGAAGACCTTCAGCTGCCACGCCTCTTCCCATTCCCGCATGCCGAGGTCGAGGATGCTGCCGCCGGGAATCGCCCCGGCGTTGTTGACCAGCACGTCGATGTCGGGCAGCGCCGCCGCGAGGCGTTCGCGGGACTCCGCGTCCGCCAAATCGGCCGTCATCGTGTCGGCCTTCACGCCATGGCGCGCACGGATGCCCGAAGCCGCCTCCTCCAGCGCCGCCGCGTCACGGGCGACGAGGACCGGCACGGCCCCTTCCGCCGCGAAGGCCTCGGCGCAGGCGAGCCCGATCCCCTTGGATCCCCCGGTGACGAGGACCCTCTTGCCGGCAAGATCCAGATCCATCGCTCAACCCTCCCCCGAGTCCGCTGCCGGTTCCGCCGCCGCGTACCAGTCCGCGATCTCCGGACCGGTGGCGAAGGCGACGTCGGGCGATGCCTGGAGGAGATCCAGCATGCCTTCGAGTTCGTGCAGACGGTGCGGGACCGCGATCAGATGCGGGTGGAGGCCGATGGCGAGGACGCGCGGGTTCGCGGCGCATTCGCGCTCGAACAGCCGCAGGGTGTGGCCAAGCCGGCTCAACATCTCCCCCGTCGCGTGCTTCTCGATGGCGTAGACGATCGAATCGTTTATTTCCAGGTTGTAGGGCATGGCGAGAAGCGGGCCGTGCGCGGTGCGCATCCAGCTGGGCAGGTCGTCCACCACCCAGTCGAACACATGGTCGATGCCCTGGCGGCGCAACAGGTCGGGCGTCCGCTCCGTTTCCCGGAGGCCGGGGCTCAGCCAGCCGCGCGGACGCTTGCCGGTGAAGCGCGCGATGCGGTCCAGCGCCGCATCGATCAGCGCCTCCTCGCCCTCCGCCGCGTGATTGATGGCCTTCTGGTGCATGCCGTGGCCGATGAACTCCCAGCCCGCGGCGAGCATGGCCTCCGCGGCCTGCGGGTAGGCGTCGATGACCCCCGCGTTGAGGCTCGTCGAGGCGGGAAGCCCCCGGTCCTGGAAAAGGCGCAGGATCCGCGGAAGGCCGCAGCGCATCCCGTAGTCGGCCCAACTGAAGTTCGGCACATCCGGCACCGTCTCCCGCCCGTGCGGGGGCGTGATGATGGTGCGCGGCATGGCTTCGTCGAAGCGCCAGTTCTCCACGTTGACGACCAGATGAACGATGATCCGGCGCCCCTGGAACGCCGGCAGCGGAGGCCGCGCGTCGGACAGGCGGTAGCTGATCCGGGGATTGCTCATGCGTGTTCCATCTGTGCGGCGCGCATCTCGGCCATGATGGCGGCCTTGTGCCGGATGAAGGTCGGGTCGGTGAGCTGATCGACGGAACGGGCGCGCGGAAGCTCCACGGTGATCTCGCGGGAGATCCGCCCCGGCCGGGCCGACATGATGCAAATCCGGTCGGCCAGCAGGATCGCCTCGTCGATGTCGTGCGTGACGAACAGCACCGTGGTGCCGAGCGACTGCCAGACATCGAGCAGCAGCTGCTGCATGCTCAGGCGCGTCTGGGCGTCGAGCGCGCCGAAGGGCTCGTCCATCAGAAGCGCCTTCGGGTCCATCACCAGCGCCCGTGCGATGCCCACGCGCTGGCGCATGCCGCCGGACAACTGCGACGGCAGGGCGCCCGCGAAGCGCTCCAGGCCGACCAGGCGGAGCAGCTCGCGGATCTTCGGCTCATACTCGGCGCGCGGCCGTTTCTGGACGCTCGGCCCGAAGGCGATGTTCTGCTCGACGGTCAGCCAGGGCAGCAGAGCCGCCTCCTGGAAGACGACGGCGCGCTCCGGGCCGGGCTTCGTGACCGGGCCGCCGTTGAAGGACAGCGTGCCGGACGTCATCCCCTCGAATCCCGCGACCAGATTGAGCAGGGTCGATTTCCCGCAGCCCGAGGGGCCGAGCAGGGCCACGAACTCGCCCTCGCCGATGTCGAGGTTCACCCGGTCGAGCGCGGTGACCGGTTCCTTTCCGGGATAGGTCTTGACGACCTCGCGGAAGCGTATGGTGCCCAAGGCTCCCTCCGTCCTTAGCGTGTGGCGGACTGGAGCCGGCGCCAGCGCAGGACCCAGTGTTCGACGGTGACGATCAGGCGGTCGCTCAGCAGGCCCATGGCCCCGATCGACAGCATGTCGGCGATGACCACGTCCATGCGGCCGACGTAGTAGGCGTCCCACAGGACGTAGCCGAGCCCCGACTTGACCGCGACCATTTCAGAGACGATGACCGCCGTCCAGGCGATGCCCAGTCCGATGCGCAGCCCCGTGAAGATGGCGGGGAGCGCCGCCGGCAGGACGACACGCCGCAGGACGTCGAACCGGCTGGCTCCCATCATCTCCGCGGCCCGGATCCAGTTGCGGTCCACGTCGCGGGCGCCGTGCGTCGCGTTCACCACGACCGGGTAGAAACCGCCGAGCGCGATCAGGAACACCGCGCCCATGTCCTGGATCCCGAACACGGCGATCGAAAAGGGCAGCCATGCGGTGATGGGGATGGGGCGGAGAAGCTGGATGGTCGGGTCCACCGTCGCCGACAC
>JAEZPL010000217.1 GCA_023413605.1 Pseudomonadota bacterium | reverse complement strand
TGCCAACCGTAAGTCAGGACGGCGCGGTGCACCACCGCGCGGATCACCGCGTTCAGCCCGGCGCAGTCGCCGCCGCTGGTTAGAATGCCGATGCGCTTGCCAGGTGTCATTGCATGCCTGTCCCGTGTCGTCTGGAACTGCCTCAACCTCTAGTCATACCAGAACGATGGTTAACCGCAATCATTCCGGCCGTAGAGGTCTATTACAATACGTTGATCGGATGATAACCCTACGAAGGGTCGGAGGTTTCGCGGTGCCGCCGCCCATGAAATCTGGTATAGTCCCGCCCGCTTAGCCAGCGGGCCCCGCGCGCATGAACGAACAAGAGATGCTGAAAGAGAAATTGGCCACGCTTCGCAGCGAGCATCGCGATCTCGACGACGTGATTGCCCGCCTGCACGAACGCGCGCCGTTCGACCAGCTTCAGATGCAACGTCTGAAGAAGCGCAAGCTTGCGCTCAAGGACCAGATCGCGGTTCTGGAAAGCCGCCTGCTGCCCGATATCATCGCGTAAAGGCATCATCGTCGCAGGCTCCGCTGCCTGCGGCGGACCGCGACGGGATAGGCGAACCACAGCAACCCGAACATGCCCAGCAGAACGGCCGCACCGCCGAGCGCCAGCGGCGCCGAATGGCCGACCAGCGTCAGCACCACGTAGAAGTCGCCGGACATGCCCAGCGCCAGCGGCACCATGGCGGCGATCAGCGCGTTCACGCCGAACCGGTTGACCCGCGCGGTCGCATCCCCGTCGGCGGCGATTCGGTGGAAGGGGGCAGGCGCCATCAGCAGCATGACCGCCAGCGCCATGGCGCACAGCGACGCCAGATGGACGATCTTCAGACCGTCGGGCATCGTCTCGAACCTGTCCGTCAGCATCGCGGTAAACTGGAAGCCGAGCAGCGCCTGGGCGCCGGGCAGCACGACGCGCGCCTCGGTCAGCATCTGCTCGATCCGGTCCTTCAGCGAGGTGCTTCCCTCCGCCATTTCCTCCCCTCCCCGGCCGGGCTCGCGCTTCAGCAGCCCCGCGGCGTACCACAGCCCCAGCGCCACCGCGGTCGCCCCACCCCCCAGCGCGCCCGCCCCGACCGCCCCGAGCAGCCGTTCCGACACCGTGAACAGGTCGGCTCCGATGGCCAGCGCGAAGGGGCCGAGCGCGATGGCGATCAACCGGGTGACGTGCCGCTGGACACGGCGCGTGTCGTTCCCCTCCTCCGCGATGCGGTGGTAGGGGGCGGACGACATCACCAGCGCAACCACGACCAGCATGGCGGCCAGCCCGCCGGCAACCAGCCATTTCGCGGCGTCCGACAGCCGTTCGAAGCCGGGGTGGAAGAAGGCGTTGTACTGGAAGCCCACCAGCACCTGCGCGCCCAGCACGAGCATGCGCGCCTCGTTCAGGACATCCCGAACCTTGTCCTTCAGGGTTACCGGCTCCGCGCCGATGCCCGGCGAACCATCCATCCAGGCTCCTCCGTCACCGTTCCGCCTGCAACGCTGCTGAGCAAAACGCGGCAAAGCGGCCCAGGTTTCGCGACGGGCTGGACTCCCAACGCGCGCTTTCTATAATGCGCCGCTTTCCGGACCTTGAGGAAAGCGCGCCGCCGTGTCCGCCACGAACGAAAGCAAGCCGCTGGTCGGCATCATCATGGGCAGCCAGTCGGACTGGACCACCATGAAACACGCCGCCGAGACGCTGAAGGCGCTCGGCGTGCCGTTTGAGGTCCGGATCGTCTCCGCCCACCGCACCCCGCAGCGGCTCGTCGACTACGCCACCACGGCGCGCGACCGCGGCCTGAAGGTCGTCATCGCCGGGGCCGGCGGTGCCGCCCACCTGCCGGGCATGGCTGCCTCCATGACCCCCCTGCCCGTCTTCGGCGTGCCGGTCGAAAGCCACGCGCTGAAGGGCATGGACAGCCTGCTGTCCATCGTGCAGATGCCGGGCGGCGTGCCGGTCGGCACGCTGGCCATTGGCAAGGCGGGCGCCATCAACGCCGCCCTGCTCGCCGGGTCGGTCATCGCGCTGATGGATCCGAAGGTGGCCGAGGCGCTGGACGCCTGGCGCGCCCGCCAGACCGCGGCCGTGGCCGAGGTTCCCGTGGACGATCCGGCCTGATCGGAGCCCGCCTTAGATGACCCACCGCACGCTTCCGCCCGGTTCCACCATCGGCATGTTGGGCGACGGCCAGTTGGGCCGCATGACGGCGCTGGCCGCGGCACGGCTCGGCTACAAGATCCACGTCTACGCCCCGGACGCGGAGGGCAGCCCTTGCGCCCAGGTGTCGGCGGCCGTGACCTCCGCCCGCTGGGACGACCTGGACGCGCTGGAGGCCTTCGCGCGCTCGGTCGACGTGGTGACGCTGGAGTGGGAGAACGTGCCCGTCTCCGTCGTCGAGCATCTGGGCCGCTTCGCGCCCGTGCATCCCGGCGGCAAGGTGCTGTCCGTCGCGCAGGATCGCGTGGCGGAGAAGTCCTTCGTCAACGGCCTGGGCATCGCCACCGCCCCCTGGCGCGCCGCGCACAGCGCCGAGGAGGTCGCCAAGGCGGTGGCCGAGATCGGCCCGCGCTGCATTCTGAAGTCCACCCGCCTGGGCTACGACGGCAAGGGGCAGGCCCGCATCGAGCCGGGCGTCGATCCCGCCGAGGCCTGGGCCGCCATCCGCTCCGACGCCGGCATCGTCGAGGGCTTCGTGACCTTCGCCTGCGAGGTGTCGGTGATCGTCGCGCGCGGCCTGGACGGCAGCGTGGCCGCCTACCCCGCCGTGGAAAACCGGCACAAGAACGGCATCCTCGACAAGACCATCGCCCCCGCCCGCGTGTCGGCCGCGACCGCCGCGGAAGCGGAACGCGTCGCCCGCCGCATCGCGGAGGCGCTGGATCTGGTCGGCGTGCTGGCGGTGGAAATGTTCGTCACGCCGGACGGCGCCGTTCTGGTGAACGAGATGGCCCCGCGCCCGCACAACTCCGGCCACTGGACCATGGACGCCTGCCACAGCGACCAGTTCGAACAGCTGGTGCGCGCGGTCTGCGGCCTGCCGCTGGGCTCCGTCGACCGCGTTGCCGATGCCGAGATGGAGAACCTGATCGGCGACGACGTGCTGCGCTGGCCCGACCTGCTGGCCGAATCCGGCGCCCGCCTGCACCTCTACGGCAAGGCGGAGGCCCGCCCCGGCCGCAAGATGGGCCACGTGACGAGGCTGTTCCCGCGGACGTGAGGCGGCGGGGGCCGGACGGCGGGCAGCGCCCTGTCGGTTGAGAATACCGATGGGACCCGGCGGCGCACGGCAGCCGCCCGGTCTTATGATACGGCCGGCGCATGAAGGCTTCCATGATCGGCCGGCCGCATCACCCT
>JAEZPL010000118.1 GCA_023413605.1 Pseudomonadota bacterium | reverse complement strand
TACTACCTGGACGACAAGTCCTCGCCAGAAAGGGGGCCCTTTTCCGTGCCGATCCAGGGTCCCTATCTCAAGCCGATTGACACCGGCAGGCGGCGCTCAACTTCGAGGTTGGCCGTGACGACACCGGCAACGCGTTGAACAGGGCACACCGTCGCAAGTTTCTGCTGTCAGGGCTGCTGACCTGTGGCGTGTGCGGGGGCGGCTACACGGTGATGGGCAAGGACCGCTACGGCTGTTCGACGCACCGCAGCAAGGGGACGTGCGGCAACGACCGGACGATCACGCGCCAGGAAATTGAGGCACGGGTTCTCGGCGGGCTGAAGGAGCGGCTGCTGGCGCCGGCGTTGGTGGGGGAGTTCATCGCTGAGGTCACCCGGCTCGCCAACGCCCAGGCGCGTGAGGACGCCCAGCGCCGTGCTGTCCGGGAGCAGGAGATCGGGCGCGTGGAGCGCTCCATCGCCGGCCTGCTGAAGGCGATTGAGGACGGGCTCTACACGCCGGCCATGAAGGACAAGATGCAGGCACTGGAACGGCGCCGGACCGAGCTACTGGGAGAAGTGGAGCAGGCCCCTGCCCCAGCCATGGGGGTAGTCCAGCTGATGCCGAACCTGGCGGAGGTCTATGCCCGCAAGGTGGCCGCCCTTGAGGAGGCCCTGAACGACGAGGCGGTGAAGGCGGAGGCCGCCGAGCTGTTGCGCGCGACGATCGACAAGGTGGTGCTGACGCCGCGGGCAGGAGGCGGACTGGAAGCGCAGCTCTTCGGCGAACTGGCCGGCGTGCTGGCGGTGTGCGACGAGGCCAGCTCGAAACGCCGACAGCCCGCCTCTTGCGAGACGGGCTGTCAACTGTCGGTGGTTGCGGGGGCGCGCAACCGCCTTTGTTTGCTCATCAACGCACGTGATCTCGCGCCGGTAGACCGAGGGAGCACCAGGACCCTTCAGGCTTGAATCTTTGTTGTCGAAGCACATGGGGCACATCATCACAGATTTCACACCCGTCGGAAAACCAGCGACGTGTTGATGCCGCCGAAAGCGAAGTTGTTGGACATCAGGTATTCGGTGTCCAGCGGCCGCACATTGCCGGTCAAGTAGTCCAGCGGGGCGCAGCGATCGTCCACCACGTCCAGATTGATGGTGGGAACGAAGCGCCCCTCCCGCATCATCTCAATGCCGAGCCACGCCTCCAGCGCGCCGCAGGCGCCCAGCGTGTGGCCGAAATAGCTTTTTAAGGAGTGGATGGGCATCCGTTCGCCGAAGACGGCGTGGGTCGCCTTGGTCTCGGCGATGTCGCCCCATTCCGTCGCGGTGCCGTGGCCGTTCACGAAGCCGATGGCGTCCGGGGCGAGGCCCGCGTCCTCCAGAGCCAACCGTAGGGCGATCTCCATGGTTTCCGCCTGCGGCTGGGTGACGTGGTTGCCATCGGAGTTGCTGCCGAAGCCGACCAGCTCCGCGTGGATCCTGGCGCCGCGGGCGATGGCGCGATCGCGTTCCTCCAGAATCAGGGTGCAGGCCCCCTCGCCGATCACCAGCCCGTCGCGATCGCGGTCGTAGGGCCGGGGCGAGGTGTGCGGGCGGTCGTTGCGAGTGGAGGTGGCGAACAGCGTGTCGAAGACGGCGGATTCCGTCACGTCCAGTTCGTCGGCGCCGCCGGCGATCATCACGTCGGCCTTGCCGAACTTGATCGCCTCGTAGGCATAGCCGATGCCCTGGCTGCCGGACGTGCAGGCGCTGCTGGTCGTGATGATGCGGCCGGTCACGCCGAAGAACAGGCCGATGTTCACCGCCGCCGTGTGGCTCATCATCTGGATGTAGCTGGTGGCGTTCAGCGACTTGGATCGTCCGTCCGTCATCAGTTCGGCAAAGGCGATGACCGGCGCCGGGCTGCCGAAGGACGAACCGTAGGAGATGCCGGTCCGCCCGCCCTTCACCACCGGGTCGTCCGTCAGGCCGGCGTCAGCCAGGGCCCGTTCGGTCGCGTAGACGGCCATGCGCGAGACCGGCCCCATGGTGCGGGTCTTTTTGCGCGGGTAGCGGTCATCGATGGAAAAGTCCGGGACGGGAGCGGCCAGACGGGTGTTGATGCCGTCGAACCGGTCCCATTCCGTCATGGTGCGGACAGCGGTCTCCCCCCGGTCCATACGGGCACGGATGGACGGCCAGTCCTGTCCCAGCGCGGTGACGCCCCCGAACCCCGTGACCACCACCCTGCGCATCAGACCATTCCCCCGTTGACCGAAATGACCTGCCGCGTGATGTAGCCCGCCTCGTCGGAGCACAGGAAGGCGACGGCCGCCGCCACCTCCTCCGGCCGGCCGAGGCGGCGCATGGGCACCGCCTTCATCACCTCGTCCATCGGCAACCCCTCGACCATCTGCGTCTCGATGACGCCGGGGGCGACGCAGTTGACGGTGATGGCCCGCTTCGCCAACTCGATGGCCAGCGCCTTGGTGGCGCCGATGATGCCGGCCTTCGCGGCGCTGTAGTTGACCTGCCCGCGGTTGCCGGCAATCCCGGACACGGACGACAGCGTGACGATGCGCCCGCCCTTGCGCGCGGACACCATGGGCATCACCAGCGGCTTCAGCACGTTGTAGAAGCCGTCCATGTTGGTGCCCAGCACGCTGTCCCAATCCTCGTCCCTCAGGGCGGGGAAGGCCGCGTCGCGGGCGATGCCGGCGTTCAGGACGACGCCATAGTACATGCCGTGCGCCTCGATGTCGGCGTCGAGCGCGTCCCGGCAGGCCGCGCGGTCGGCGATGTCGAAGCCGAGCAGGCGCCCCTGCCCGCCCGCCGCGGCGATGGCGGCCAGCGTGGCCTCCGCCCCCTCGGCATCCCAGCCGTAGTGGACGACGATGGAAAAGCCGTCGCGCGCCAACCGTTCGGCGATGGCCCGCCCGATGCCCTTGCTGGCGCCAGTGACGAGAATCGTGCGTGTCATGATGTGATCTTCACCCCCTGGCTCGCCAGCAGCGCCGCCGTGTCGGCCGGCTGATAGACGGTGAGCTGCGCCGTCGCCATCCCCTGCCCGTTCACCACAGCCGCGCAGTCGAACAC
>JAEZPL010000102.1 GCA_023413605.1 Pseudomonadota bacterium | reverse complement strand
TCCTGCCGGAGGCGCTTCGGCCCGTGGGCGACGTGCGGATGATCGTGGTCGGCTGCGTGATGTTCTTCTCCATCCTGCTGCTGCCCAAGGGTCTGTTCGGCGAGGTCTCGGCCCTGAATCTCGTGCGGTCGTCCTTCGGCGGCGGCTGGAAGGCGGGTTCCGCCCGCCAAAGCGTTGGGTGGCGGTGATGGCGGCGCTTCTCGAAATCGAAAACCTGACGCGCCGCTTCGGCGGCCTTGTCGCGGTGGACCGCGTGTCCGGTCATGTGGGGCAGGGGGAGCTGGTCGGCCTGATCGGCCCGAACGGGGCCGGCAAGACGACGCTGTTCAACCTGATCAGCGGCTTCACGCCGCCAAGCGAGGGCACGGTGCGCTTCAACGGGGAAACCATCTCCGGCCTGAAGCCCTGGCGGGTCGCGCGGCGCGGGCTGGGGCGCACTTTCCAGAACCTGCGCATCTTCCCGAACATGACCGTGTTCGACAACGTGTCGGTCGGCGCCATCGGCGCCGTCGGGCATTCGCCCTGGCGGTCCCTCTTCCGCGGTCCGCGCGGCGCGGCCGACGCCAAGGCGGTCAGCGAGCGCAGTTGGGCGGCGCTGGAGCGCGTCGGTCTGGCCGGGCAGGGGCACGAGTTGGCGGCGAACCTCAGCTACGGCAAGCGCAAGTATCTGGAGATCGCCCGCGCGCTGGCGCTCGGCCCGCGCCTGCTGATCCTCGACGAACCCGCCGCCGGCCTGAACGACAGCGAGACGGGGGAACTTGCCGCCTTCATCCGCGGCCTGCACGCGGAGGGCATGACGGTGCTTCTGGTGGAACACGACATGACGCTGGTCATGGGCATCTGCCAGCGCGTGATGGTGCTGGCCTCCGGCCGCAAGATCGCCGACGGCACCCCGGCGGAGGTCCGCCGCGACCCCGCCGTGCTGGAAGCCTATCTGGGCGGCGACGAGGAGGAGGACGCGGCGTGAGGAGAATGCGCATTTCTCCCTCTCCCCTCCGGGGAGAGGGTGGGGGTGAGGGGGCATTCCCTCTCCCCTCTGGGGAGAGGGCTAGGGTGAGGGGGGGATGCTTTTGCCGGACGCTCGGTATGAGCAAAGCCCCCTCACCGGCCCTCTGGGCCAGCCTCTCCCCGGAGGGGAGAGGGCTTATGCAGTCTGCGAACCATTTCTTTGCGCCCCCTCACCCTAACCCTCTCCCCGGAGGGGAGAGGGGACTTTGGCGAGTTTGCCGATGACCGACCTCCTCGAAATCCGCGACCTGCGCGTCTCCATGGGCCAGCAGTCGATCCTTCAGGGCGTGTCGCTCGACGTGCAGGCCGGCGGGATCGTCACGGTGCTGGGCTCCAACGGCGTCGGCAAGACGACGCTGATGCGCGCCATCTCCGGCGTCTACAAGGTGGGCGGCGGGGACATCCGGTTGGACGGAAAGCCCATCACCAACCTGCCGACGCACGACATCGTGCGCCTCGGCATCTGTCAGGCCCCGGAGGGGCGGCAGATCTTCTCCAGCATGACGGTTCTGGAAAACCTGCGCCTCGGCGCCGGCCCGCGCAGCGGACGGGAGTATGAGGAGGATCTGGAACGCATCGTCGGCCTGTTCCCGCGGCTGAAGGAGCGCTTCACGCAGAAGGCCGGCTCCCTGTCGGGTGGGGAGCAGCAGATGCTGTGCGTCGGCCGCGCCCTGATGGGCCGCCCGCGCCTGCTGCTGATGGACGAGCCGTCTCTGGGCCTTGCGCCGAAGCTGGTGCGGCAGATTTTCGACCTCGTCGCCATGATCCGGGAGACCGGGACGGCGATCCTGCTGGTGGAACAGAACGCCAAGGCCGCCCTGCGTGTCGCGGACCAGGCCTATGTCATGGAATCCGGGCGCGTCGTGCTGCAGGGATCGGCGGCGGAGCTGGCCGAGGATCCGCGCATCCGCGCCGCCTATCTCGGGGGGCATGTGCATTGACCGCGACCGCCGCGTTACCGCCGTCGTTGTGGGCGAAGACCGCGCCCCCGGCCCCCGACCTGCCCACGCTGTCCGGCGAGGTGGAGGCGGACGTCGCCATCGTCGGCGGCGGATTCACCGGCCTGTCCACCGCGCTGCATCTGGCCGAGGCCGGGGCCAAGGCGGTGGTGCTGGAGGCGGCGGAGCCCGGCTGGGGTGCCTCCGGTCGCAACAACGGGCAGGTGATCCCGACCCTGACCCGTGCCGACCCGGACGACCTCGTCGCCTTATGGGGCGAGCAGAAGGGCGAGCAGTTCGTGCGCATGCTGCGGGATTCCGCCGACCTGCTGTTCGGACTCGTGCGCAAGCACGGGATCGGCTGCGAAGCCGTGCAGAACGGTTGGGTCCAACCCGCCCACCGCAAGAGCCGCCTCGCCATCGCGGCCAAGCGCGCGGAGCAGTGGGGTCGGCGCGGCGCTCCGGTCGAACTTCTGAATCGCGACCGTTGCGAGGAGATCACCGGCTCCCCCTACTGGTACGGCGGCTGGCAGAACCGCTCCGGCGGGCGTATCAACCCGCTGGCCCTGGCGCGCGGCATGGCCAGCGCAGCGGTGCAGGCGGGCGCGCTGGTTTATAAGGGCACTCCCGCCACCGCCCTGTCCCAGGCCGGCGAGCGCTGGCGCGTGACGACCCGGCGCGGCAGCGTGGTTGCCAAGCGCGTCGTGCTGGCGACCAACGCCTACACCGACGCGCTGTGGCCGAAGCTGGCGCAGACCATCGTCCCGGTGCGCTCCTACCAGATGGCGACGCAGCCGCTGCCGGAGAACCTGCGCCGCTCCGTCCTGCCGGAAGGGCACGCGCTGTCGGATACGCAGGGTGACCTGTATTTCTTCCGCCAGGACGCGGAAGGGCGGCTGGTGACCGGCGGTGCTCTGGTGTTCGATGTCGATTCCGACCGCCGCCTGCGCGACCGCATTTCGGAGCGCGTGCGGCGCGTCTTCCCGCAGATCGCGGACGTGACGTTCGAGCATGTCTGGTGGGGCCACATCGGCATGACGCCGGAACGCCTGCCGCGCCTGCACGAACTGGCGCCGGGCGTCGTTTCCTGGATCGGCTGCAACGGCCGCGCCGTGGCGCTCGGCACGGCCATGGGCAAGGAACTGGCGGACTACGGCATGGGACGCCCCGCCGCGGACCTGCCCATCCCGCTTTCGTCCCTGCGGCCCTTGCCGCTCCACGGCCTCGTCAGCGTGCTTGCCCGCGGCATGCTGCTGCTCTATCGCTGGCGGGACATTCACGACTGAGTTGGGTACGACTGAGCCAGTCAATACCGGCCGGAATACGGGAAGAGACATCGACCATGGGCGCACACGGCATCAACGGCATCGACCATCTCGTCATCGCGGTCCGCGACCTGGACAAGGCGCGCGACGCCTACCAGCGCATGGGCTTCACCATCACGCCGCGCGGCCGGCACACGGAGCTGAAGTCGATCAACCACACCTTCATGTTCGGCGCCGACGACTATGTCGAGCTGCTGGCTGTGGAGGAGCCGCACCCGGTCACCGCCTACTACAGCGATTTCCTGAAGGAGCGCGAGGGCATCGCCGCCGTCGCGCTGAAGACCGACGACGCCCGCGCCGCCCAACAGATGCTGAGCGGGGCCGGCTTCCCGGCGTCGCAGGCCGTGGACTTCGGCCGGCCGGTGGACCTGCCGGAAGGCAAGCGCGACGCGCGCTTCACCATTACGCAGATCGATGTGGCCAAGGACCTCGGCGGGCGGGTCTTCCTGTGCCAGCACCACACCCGCGACGTGGTATGGCGGCCGGAGTATGTGCAGCACGAGAACACGGCGACCGGGCTCGCCGCGCTGGTCGTGGCCGACGACGACCCGGACGCCGTCGCCGCCTCCTACGCCCGGCTGTTCGGCACCACGGTGCAGGAGCAGGGGCCGGCGCGCCTCGTGCCGACCGGTGACACACCCATCGTAGTGGCGACCCCGGCGGCCCTGCATTGGGGCTGGACCAGCGATCCGGCCCTGACCGCCCCTCGCCCCTTCCTGGCCGGCTATGTGGTGCGCGTCGCCGACCTGGAGCGCGCCCAGCAGGCCTTGCAGAAGAGCAAGTTCCCGACCGTCGTCGGCAACGGCGTGCTGCGCGTGTCCTCCGCCAGCGCTTGCGGCGCCATGCTGGCCTTTGCGAAGGACTTCGACCTCCGCAACCTGATCCCTTAGGCCTCTGCGGCACATTCTCCGTATGCGCGTGATGGCTGGTCGGGTAATCTCCACGGCGTGAAGCAGCGCACACAGCCGCACGCGGGGACCGGATGCCGGTGGCCATGGAAAATCAGAGGCTGGACGAGCCGTCGGCGGAGGGGGGGGGCGCCGGCGGAGCCGCACCCGCTTGCGGCTGTCGGCGGCGGCGCTCTGTTCGATGCGCTTCCCGTCCCAGCCTTCCTGTGCGGCCCCGGCGGATCGGATTTGCGCGGCAACCCGGCCTTTGCGGCCATCTACGGCAGCCCCGGCGACCTGGGACACGTGCTGCCGATGCCCGATGGCGGCCCGCTGCTGTGCGAGGCGTATCTGCCGCGCCGCGACGGCGCCCTGCGCGACGTGCAGATCCACCTGAACCCGCTGCCCGACCCGGCGACCGGGCGCATATCGGTTATCGGCGTGGTGCTGGACGTTACCGACCACCACGACACCCGACGCGGCCTGGAACTGGCGACTCTACAGCTGGAGGAAGCGTACCGCACGGCGAAGCTCGGCTATTGGGAATACGGCATCCGCGATGGCGCGCTGGTTCTGAACGAGGAGGCCTACGGCGTGCTGGGCCGCAGCCCGGAGCGGTTCGAGCCGACCTTTGACAACCTGCTGAACACGCTGCACGCCGACGACCGGCGGCGCTTCGGCAACCTGCTGGAAAGCGTGATCGGCAACCCGAAGCGCACCTACGCCGAATACCGGGTGCGGGACGAGGGCGGAAAGGTCCGCTATGTGTCCTCGTCCTGTGCGCCGCGCGTCGATCGGGAGGGGCGGCTCAGCCACGTGTTCGGCGTGATGATGGACGTCACCGACCGCGCCGAGGCCGCCGGCCAGCTGGAAGCCGCCAAGGAACGGCTGGAAGAGGCCTACCGCACCGGCCATCTCGGCTATTGGGAATACGGCATCCACACCGGCGAACTGGTCTGGAACCGGGAGGCCTTCGACATCTACGGCCAGGACCCGCGCAGCTTCCAGCCGACCTTCGACAACCTGCTGGGCATTCTGCACCCGGACGACCGGCTGCGCTTCGGCACCATGCTGGAAAGTGTGATCGGCAATTCCAAGCGCGTCTATGTCGAGTACCGAGTCATCGATCCGCTGGGCGACATTCGCTACGTCTCGTCCTCCTGCGCGCCGCGCTTCGACCTGGAAGGGCGGCTGACCCACGTCTTCGGCGTGATGCTCGACACGACGGAGCGTGCCCAGGCCGCCACCGCCTTGCGGGCCGCGAAGGAGCGGGTGGAGGCCGCCTACGCCGAGCTTCAGGCCGCCCAGAACAGCCTCGTCCAGACGGAAAAGATGGCCTCGCTCGGCCAGTTGGTGGC
>JAEZPL010000065.1 GCA_023413605.1 Pseudomonadota bacterium | reverse complement strand
GGGCGGGGGAGGGAGGATGGGTCCTTGGGAAAGTCCAGCGGCAGTCCCCTCCCCCGCCCAGCAGGGGAGGGTTAGGGTGGGGGCGAGGTCAGAACGGCGAATCCGGGTAGTAGTATTTCGACGCGTTCTCGGGCGTCACCAGCGTCGCCTCGATGATGTATTCCTTCTTGATCGGGGCCTTTTCGATCAGATGCTTGGCGGTGATCTCCATGGCCTCGGCGATCATGCCCGGCGGGTACAGCACGTCGGCGGGGACCAGCGGATCCTTGTCCATGACGCGCTTGATCATGTCCTTCATGCCGGCGCCGCCCAGGATGAACATCTCCTTCTCGCGGCCGGCCTGCTTCACCGCCTCAATCACGCCGAGCGCGATGTCGTCGTCCTGCGCCCAGACGGCGTCGATCTTCGGGAAGCGCGACAGGAAGTCCTGCATCACCTTGTAGCCGTCGTCGCGGTTCCAGTTGGCGTACTGCATGCCCAGGACCTTGATCTGGCTGCCCTTGATCTCCTCCTGGAAGGCGTCGACGCGCTGGTTGTCGATCACGGTGGGGATGCCGCGCAGCACCACGATGTCGCCCTTTCCGCCCAGCTTCTGCTTCATGTACTGGGCGGAAACCTTGCCCATCTCCGGGTTGTTGCCGGCGACGTACAGGTCCTGGATCGATGGGTCGGTCAGGCCGCGGTCCACGACGGTCACGAACTTGCCGGCCTGTTTCACCGCGCGGACCGGGTCGGTCATGGGGGCGGATTCGAAGGGCAGGATCACCAGCGCGTCGATCTGACGGACCGACACCAGGTCCTCCAGGTCGTTGGCTTGCCGGCCCACGTCGCGGGCGGTGACCAGAACGACCTCAAGGTTCGGGTACTGCTTCTCCAGCTTCGCCTTGGCCTGCTGGGCGTGCCAGTTCAGGCCGCCGGCCCAGCCGTGCGTCGCGGCGGGGATGGAAACGCCCATCTTGATCTTCTGCTGCGCCCAGCCGGTGACCGGCGCCATCAGCACACCGGCGACCAGCGCCGCCGCCAAACCCAGTTTGAGCTTCATCGCCTGTGTTCCTCCCTTGGATGGTTCTTGTCAGCGTTTGGCCGTGGTCCCCCGTTGCAGGAGAACCGCGACGATGATGATGGCGCCCTGGATCGCGCCGTTGAGGTAGACGCTGATCGCCCCGGTCAGGTTGAGGATGTTGTCGATCAGCGTCAGCATGACGGCACCCACCACCGTGCCCCAGATGCGACCATGGCCGCCCTTCAGCATGGTGCCGCCGATGATCACCGCGGCAATGGCCTCCAGCTCCCACAGCAGGCCGGTGGTGGCCGACGCGGAGCCGAGGCGCGGCACGTAGAGGATGACCGCCAGCGCCACGCACAGCCCTTGCAGCACGAAGGCCAGCAGCTTCACCCGGTCCACGTCGATGGCGGAGTAGCGCGCCACCTCCTCGTTGGAGCCGATGGCGGCGCAATAGCGGCCGAAGCGGGTGCGGTACATGATGACGGCACCGATCGCGGCGACCGCCGCGAACAGCAGGACGGGGAAGGGAATGCCGAACAGACCGCCGTAATAGACGGGCCGGTAGACCGTCCGCATGGGGGAGTTCAGCGACAGCGTCCCGCCATCGGCCATGTAGGTGACCAGGGACCGGAAAATGCCCATGGTGCCCAAGGTCACGATGAAGGCCTCGATCCGGCCCTTGGTCACCAGCAGCCCGTTGACAAGCCCGGCCATCAGGCCGAGGGCCACGGCCACCAGCATCCCGATCATCACGACGGGCCAGCCGGCCCCCAGGCTGCCGACCAGCGCGTTCATCACGACGATCGTCACGCCGGATGTGAAGGCGGCCAGCGATCCCACCGACAGGTCGATGCCGCCCGCGGTGATGACGAAGGTGGCGCCCACCGCGATGATGCCGATGAAGGCGGTGCGGGTCAGCACGTTGAACAGGTTGCCGGGGCTGAGGAAGACCGGGTTCACCAGCGTGCCCAGCACGATCAGCCCAGCCAGCGCCAGGAACGGCCCCCACAGCTTGAGGTCGAAGCCGACGGGCGACTTCCGCACCAGCTCAGGCATGGACGACTGAGTCATTGGGAATCCCTTTCAGCCCCGTGGCGTAGCGGACGATTTCCGGTTCGTTGATGGCATCGCCGGCCAGCGTGCCGGTGACGGTGCCCGACCGCATGACGACGACGCGGTGCGACAGGCCGATGATCTCCGGCATCTCCGACGAGATCACGATGATGGAGGCGCCGCGCCGGGCGAGGTCGTGCAGGAACAGGTAGATCTGACGCTTGGTGCCGATGTCGATGCCGCGCGTCGGCTCGTCCACGATCAGGATCCGCGGCGCGATCTGCATGGTCTTGGCGAGCAGAAGCTTCTGCTGGTTGCCGCCGCTGAGGCTGCCGACCAGCGCGTCCGCGCTCTTCACCCGGATGTCGAATTCCTCCACCGCGCGGTCCAGCGCCATGGCCTCCTTCTTCTCGTCGATGAAGACGCGGCCATAGCGCTCCAGCGCCAGCAGGGTCAGGTTCGGGCGCAGGCCCTTGCCCACCAGCAGCCCCTTTCCCTTGCGGTCCTCCGTCAGGTAGGCGATGCCGGCCTTCGCGGCGTCGGCCACATTGCGGATGCGCACAGGCCGGCCTTCGCGGCGAATGGTGCCTGCTGTCGCGCGGCGCAGGCCCATCAGCCCTTCCATCAACTCCGTCCGCCCGGCGCCGACCAGCCCGGCGAAGCCCAGGATCTCCCCCCGGCGAAGCTGGAAGGAGGCACCGCGCACCCAGCCGGGAACGGTCAGCCCCTCCACCTCCAGCACCACGGGGGCGTCGGGCGGGAGCGGCTCCTTGGCCGGGAACATGTCGGTCATCGGGCGGCCGACCATCAGCTGCGCGATGTCGTCGTGGCTGAGGCCGCAGGCCGGGCGCGTGGCGATGTGGCGGCCGTCGCGCAGCACCGTCACGCGGTCGGAAATCGCCTTCACCTCGTCCAGCTTGTGGGAGATGTAGACGATCCCGACGCCCTGCGCGGTCAGGCGGCGGATCAGGCGGAACAGCACCTCTGTCTCCGCTCCGGTCAGCACGGCGGTCGGCTCGTCCATGATCAGGATGCGCACGTCGCGGGAGACGGCCTTGGCGATCTCCACCATCTGGCGTTCGGAGACGGACAGGTCGCGGATGCGCGTGTCAGGGTCCAGCGTGCAGTTCAACTCCGCCAGCGCCGCCCGCGCCCGCCGGCGCATGGCCGTTTTGTCGAGAAAGAGTCCGAGGAACGGGCCGCGCCGGATTTCGCGGCCGAGCGAGATGTTCTCCTCCACCGTCATGTGTTCGGCGAGGTTGAATTCCTGGTGGATCAGCACGACGCCCAGCGCCTCCGCCGGACCGCTTCCGGACAGATTCACCGGCTTTCCGTCCACGCGGATCGTGCCCGCGGTCGGCGGTTGATAGCCGGCCAGAATCTTCATCAGCGTCGATTTGCCAGCACCGTTCTCGCCCACCAGGGCGTGGACCTCGCCGGGGCGGATGTCGAAATCCACCCCGTGCAGGACCTCGATCGGTCCAAAGCTTTTCACGACGCCTTCGGCCACCAACAAAGGCTGGCTCATGGCGCGTTTCCCGTCCCTGTGAGCGGCTCTTTCGGGGCGTCTCCGCCGTGGCCGCTTGAACATGCGATCTTTTTGATAGACCGTCTAACTAAAGCCACGCTACCCTAGGGTTCCGGGGCCGTCAACACGGACTCATGGGAATAGGCTGTTTGAGGTAGAACGGCCGAAAGCGTGGGCGATAAAAGCTGGCCGCGCCGATGGGCGATCACAACGGCCAGCGACAAGAAGACGACGAGCAGGGGAGGTTCGCATGCCGCCACGGATGAACTCCGCCGCGATCCGGCGTCTCAACGTGATCCGCGTGTTCCACGCGCTGCGGGAGAACCCCAACGCCTCGCAGGCGGAGCTTGGGCGGTTGACGGGGCTGGACAAGGCGACGACCTCCGCCGTGGTGGCGCAGCTTCTCGACGACGGGCTGGTGGAACGGTCGGAAGGGCAGCGGACCCGGCGCATCGGGCGGCCGGAAACCGCGCTCGCCATCGCGCCCTCGGCGGGGTTGCTGGTCGGCGCGCGGCTGGAGCCGGGGACCATCCGCATCGTCACGACGACACTGGCGGGCACGGTCCTGGAACATCGGCAAATCCCCGGCAGCACCGACATCGGCACCGCCGCGGAACGGCTGCACGAGGGCATCGACCGTGCCGTCGAGGCCAGCGGGAGGGGCCTGCCGGTGCGCGGCATTGGGATCGGCATTCCGGCGCTGATGGACAGGGACGGGCGGCTGGTGCTGGCCCCGAACCTCGGCTGGCGGGACACGCCGATCCGCGCGCGGCTGGAAGCGGCGCTGGGCGCGCCCGTCTACATCGACAACGACACCAAGGCCGCCGCCATGGCGGAACGGCTGTTCGGCGCCTGCCGCGACGTGGAGGATTTCGTCTATCTGACCGGCCATTCGGGCGTCGGCGGCGGGTTGGTGCTGGGTGGGCGGCTCTACCGCGGCGCACAGGGTTTCGCGGGCGAGGTCGGGCACGTCACGGTGGAGCCGGACGGGCGCCCCTGCGGCTGCGGCAAGCGTGGCTGCCTGGAAACCTATGTGTCGGAATCGGCGATCCTGGCCCAGGCGGCGGAGCGGGGCCGCGCCTTCCCGGACCTGTGGGCGCTGACGGCGGCGGCGCGCGATGGCGACCCGCTGGTGCTCACGCTGCTGGACGAGGTGGGGGGCCGGCTGGGCTTCGCCCTGTCGCACCTCGTCAACCTGATGAACCCGGCCATGGTCGTGCTGGGCGGCAACCTGTCCATCGCCGCCGGCGTCTTCCTGCCCGCGCTGAACCGCGCCCTGGACCGCCATGCGCTGGAACCGCTGCGCCGGGACCTGCGCCTGCTGGTGTCGCCGCTGGGGCCGGACGCCGTACCGATGGGCGGGATCGCGCTGGCGATGGAAGGGTTCCTGTCCGCGCCGATGCCGGAACTGCATCCCCTCGCCCCGCTGGGACGGGGGGTGGGGTAAGGATTGGTGCCCACGACGCGCATCCCCAATCGTCATTCCCGCGAAGGCGGGAATCCAGCCCGTTCAAGGACTGATGTGCGGAGTTTTCTGGATCCCAGCCTTCGCTGGGATGACGACGAGAGACGTGGTTGCGTATCGGAAAGGGGCCATTCTGCCTTGCGGCAGGCTCTCTCCTACCCCTTCACCTCCACGCACGCGGCGGGCCCCAGGGCCACACGCACCGCGCGGGCAAGGTCGCGGTCGCGGTAGGGCTTGATCAGGATTTCGGCTCCGGGGCCGGTCGTGCCCACCCCGCCCGCGACGCCGTGGGCGTAGCCGGAGGCGTAGAGCACCTTCAAATCGGGCCGCTGGCGCAGGCTTTCCTGGGTCAGTTCCAGCCCGTTCATGCCGCCGGGCATCACGATGTCGGTGAACAGCAGGTCCACGCGGGGTTCCGAAGCCAGGATCTTCAGGGCCTCTGGGCCGTTTTCCGCCTCCAGCACGGTGTAGCCGAGTTCCTGAAGCGTCATCACCGCGACGTGGCGCACGTCCCTGTCATCGTCCACCACCAGCACCACTTCGCCTTGGCCCAGCGCGGGGCCGTCGCAGTCCGAGGCATCGGCTTCCGGTGCCTGCGGGGTTCCGTCCGAGGCGCAGGGGAGATAGAGGTGGAAGCTGGTGCCGTGGTCGGGTTCGCTCTCCACCTTGATGACGCCGCCGGACTGCTTCACGAAGCCATGAATCATGCTGAGGCCGAGGCCGGTGCCCTTGCCGACGTCCTTGGTGGTGAAGAAGGGTTCGAAGGCCCGCTCCAGCACGTTGGCCGGCATGCCGCACCCGGTGTCCGAAACGGTCAGCCGCACATAGTGGCCCGGTTGCAGGCCCAGGTCCGTGTCTTTCTCCTCCTCGCCGATGGTGACCGTGGAGGTGGCGATGGTCAGCCGCCCGCCGGACGGCATGGCGTCGCGGGCGTTGATGACGAGATTCAGCAGCGCCGATTCCGCCTGGGTGCGGTCCACCAGCGCCGGGCTGAGGGGCGGCGCGCTTTCGATCTCCACCGCGATGTTGGGGCCGAGCGTGCGCTCCATCAGCTCGCCCATGTTGTGGACCAGCGCGTCCATGTCCACGCTTTCGGGATGAAGCTGCTGTCGCCGCGCGAAGGCGAGCAGCCGGCGCGTCAGGTCGGAACAGCGGAGCGCCGCCTGAAGCGCCATGTCCACCCGGCGGGCGGCCTTCGGGTCATCGGTAACCATGCGGCCCAGCCGCTCCAGGCTGCCGATCACCACGGTCAACATGTTGTTGAAGTCGTGGGCGATGCCGCCGGTCAGCTGGCCGATGGTCTCCATCTTCTGGACATGGGCGAGCTGCTGCTGCATCTCGCGGGTGTCGGTGACGTCCAGAATGGTGCCGCACAGTTCCTGCGGCTTGCCGTGCTCGTCGCGCAGCAGGACCGCTTGGTCGAGCAGGATGCGGTAGGACCCGTCGGCGGCGCGCCAGCGGTATTCGACGGTGGCGACCCCGCTCTCCGGCATCGCGTTGAACTGGGCCAGCGCGCGTTCCCGGTCGTCGGGGTGCAGGCGGGAATCCCAGAAGGCGCCATCGGTCAGGAAGCGTTCGGCGGGGAAGCCGAACAGCGCCTGCACATTCTCCGTAACGTAGCGGAAGGGGGCGCCGCGCGTGACCTCTGCGGTGTACAGCAGGATCGGCAGGGATCGGGCGATCAGCGCCTGCCGCTCCTCCGACCGGCGAAGCGCCTGTTCGGCCTCCATCTTCTCGGTGCGCACGCGGAAGTTCTCTGCCATCAGCCGCTCGCGCAGGATGGCTTCGCGCTTCACCTCCTCGGTCTTGCGGTACAGCTCGACGAAGACGGAGACCTTGCTGCGCAGGATCACCGGATCGACCGGTTTGAACATGTAATCGACGGCCCCCGCGGAATAGCCGCGGAAGATGTGCATCTCGTCCTTGTTGATGGCCGTCAGGAACAGGATGGGGATGTGCCGGGACTTCTGGCGGTTGCGGATCAGCTCCGCCGTCTCGTAGCCGTCCATCCCCGGCATATGGACATCCATCAGGATGGCCGCGAAATCCTGGTCCAGCACCCGTTTCAGCGCCTCCTCGCCCGAGCGGGCGAGGATCACCGTGGCGCCGAGTTCGGCCAGCGTCTCGCGCATTGCCAACAGGTTCCGGGAGTCGTCGTCGACGACCAAAATCCGGACATCGGGCGGGGGCAGGGAGGCGGCGGCGTGCCCCACCGCCTGGGTCTTTCTGGTGGTCATGGACCGGTTCATTTCACCGCTGCCCACATTGGACGGCATCGGGTTCTCCCTCACTCCCGGTAGAGCCGAGGCATGACCGGCGCACCACCGGAGCCCCGCTGGAGGCCGGTCCAGACGCGCAGGAGAGACAGCAGGTGGTCGATGTCCACCGGCTTTGCAAGGTAATCGGTGGCGCCCGCCTCCATGCACTTTTCGCGGTCGCCCTTCATGGCCTTGGCGGTGACCGCGATCACCGGAAGGCCGCGTCCGCCGTCCGTCGCCCGGATTTCCCGGATGGTCTGATAGCCGTCCATCTTCGGCATCATGATGTCGACCAGAACCACGTTCACGTCGGGGTTGGCCTTCAGCAGGTCCAGCCCTTCCTGGCCGCTTTCGGCGTGCAGCACCGTCATGTCGTGCGCCTCCAGAACGCTGGCCAGCGAGAAGATGTTGCGGAAGTCGTCATCCACGATCAGCACCTTCTTGCCGTTCAGCGCCGGGTCGCGCTGGCGCAGTTGCGCCAGGGTGCTGCGCTTTTCCTCCGGCAACCGGTCCACCGCGCGGTGCAGGAACAGCGCGGTGTCGTCCAGCAGCGAGCCGGGCGAGTGAACGCTGCGCAGGATCACCGTTTCGGCCAGCCGGCGCAGCCGGGCCTCGTCCTCCGGGGCGATGGTGTCGGCGACGTAGGCGACGACGGGCATCCAGGCGGTGGTGTCGCGGGTGCGCAGGGATTCGATCAGCTCGAAATCGGCCGGCTGCGGGATGGAGAGATCCAGCACCATGCAGTCGAACGCCTCCGCCGCCAGGGCGGCCTTGGCCGCCTCGGTCGAGGTGACGGTGGTCGTTTCGATGTCGCCGTTGCCGAGAAGGGAGGCGATGCCGCCGGTTTCCGCGTTGGTTTCCTTTTCCACGATCAGCAGCTTGCGGTGATGCCGTTCCACGAAGACCTTGACCTTGGCCAATGCGGCGAAGATCGCGTCGCGGTCCACCGGCTTTTCCGTGTAGTCGAAGGCGCCCATGCTGAGGCCGCGCCGCCGCTCCTCCTTGGCGGAGATGACGTGCACGGGGATGTGGCGGGTCTGCGGGTCGCGCTTCAGCAGGTCCAGCAGCGCCCAGCCGTCCATGTCCGGCAGGCCGATGTCGAGCAGGACCGCGTCCGGGTGGAACTTGCGGGCCATCGGCATGGCCGGGCCGCCGGCGTAGGACACGATGACCTTGAAGCCCTTCTCGCGCGCCAGATCGCCGAGGATCGAGGCGAACTTCACGTCATCTTCGATGATCAGCACCACCGGGTCGCCCGGCCGGATGCGTTCCCGGTCGTCCAGCGACGGATGGAGTTGGAGCAGGGCAAGCCCTTCCTCCGAGCCGGAAGCGACGATGGGGCGGGTGGGGGAGGGCGACAGGGCCGGCTTCGGCGCCGGCTCCGAATGGCTGGCGAGGTCGAAGTTCAGCGGCACGTAGAGCGTGAAGGTGCTGCCCTTTCCGACCTCGCTCTGCACCCGGATCTCGCCGCCCAGCAGCCGGGCGATCTCGCGGCTGATGGAGAGGCCCAGGCCGGTGCCGCCGTATTTGCGGCTGGTCGTGCCGTCGGCCTGCTGGAACGCCTCGAAGATGATGCGCTGCTTGTCGTCCGGGATGCCGATGCCGGTGTCGGTGACGGCGAAGGCCAGCACCTCGTCCGCGGCGTTCAGCACCGGATGGCCGCTGCTCCAGCCCTGGGTGGCGTGTTCCACGCGGAAGGTGACGCCGCCCGTGTCGGTGAACTTGAAGGCGTTGGACAGCAGGTTGTTCAGCACCTGCTCCAGCCGCTTCTCGTCGGTCTGGATGGTGATCGGCAACGACTGGTCCATGTCGATGGTGAAGCGCAGGCCCTTTTCCTCGGCCAGTTGGCTGAAGGTGCGCTCCACATGGCTGCGCAGGTCGTCCAGCACCACCTCGCCGATTTCCAGCGTGACCGTGCCGGATTCGATCTTCGACAGGTCCAGGATGTCGTTGATCAGGTTCAGCAGGTCGGAGCCGGCGGCGTGGATGGTCCGGGCGAACTCCACCTGCTTGTCGCTGAGGTTGTGGTCGGCGTTGTCCGACAGGATCTTTGACAGGATCAGCAAACTGTTCAGGGGGGTGCGCAGCTCGTGGCTCATGTTCGCCAGGAACTGCGACTTGTACTTGGAGGTGAGGGAGAGTTGCTCCGCCTTTTCCTCCAGCGCCGCCTTGGCCAGCACCACCTCGCGGTTCTTGCGCTCCACCTCGACGTTCTGGCGTTCCAGTTGCTGGGCCTTTTCCTCCAGCGCCTCGTTGGTCTGGCGCAGCTTCTCCTGCTGCGACTTCAGCAGCTCCTCCGACTGGCGGAGCGAGGCGGCCTGCTGCTCCAGCCGCTCGTTGGTGGTCTTCAGCTCCTCCTGCTGGCTTTGCAGCTCGGTCGTCAGGCGCTGGGACTGCTTCAGCAGGCCTTCCGTGCGCATGTTGGCCGCGATGGTGTTCAGCACGATGCCGATGCTCTCGGTCAGCTGCTCCAGGAAGGACTGGTGCGTCTCGCTGAAGCGGCTGAAGGAGGCGAGTTCGATGACGGCGTTCACCTCGTTCTCGAACAGAACCGGCAGGACGATGATGTTCAGCGGCGGCGCCTCGCCGAGGCCGGAACTGATGTTCACGTAGTCCTTCGGCACGTTGGTCAGCATGATGCGCTTCTTCTCGTAGGCGCACTGGCCGACCAGCCCCTGCTTCAGCGCGAAGCGGTTGCCGAGGTTCTTGCGTTCCTTCAGCGCATAGCTGGCGACGAGGTCCAGCACCGTGTCGTCGTTGTCGTGGGTGGTGACGTAGAAGACACCGTGCTGCGCGTTCACCAGCGGCGGGATTTCCGACAGGATCAGGTTGGAGACGGTGACCAGATCGCGTTCGCCCTGCAGCATGCGGGTGAATTTGGCGAGGTTGGTCTTCAGCCAGTCCTGCTCCGCGTTCTTCAGCGTCGTGTCGCGAAGATTGCGGATCATCTCGTTGATGTTGTCCTTCAGCGCCGCGACCTCGCCCGACGCCTCGACGGCGATCGACCGGGTCAGGTCGCCCTTGGTCACCGCGGTCGCCACTTCGGCGATGGCCCGGACCTGGGTGGTCAGGTTGGCGGCCAGTTGGTTCACGTTGTCCGTCAGGTCGCCCCAGACGCCGGTGGCGCCCGGCACCTTCGCCTGTCCGCCCAGCTTTCCTTCGATGCCCACCTCGCGGGCCACGTTGGTGACCTGATCGGCGAAGATCGCCAGCGTTTCGATCACGCCGTTGATGGTGTCGGCCAGCGCCGCGATCTCGCCCTTCGCATCCACGGTCAGCTTGCGCTTCAGGTTGCCCTGGGCGACCGCTGTCACGACCTCCGCGATGCCGCGCACCTGATTGGTCAGATTGGTCGCCATCATGTTCACGTTGTCGGTCAGGTCCTTCCAGGTGCCGCCGACGCCTTCGACCTTGGCCTGCCCGCCCAGCTTGCCTTCCGTGCCCACCTCTCGGGCGACGCGGGTGACTTCTCTGGCGAAGCTGTTCAGTTGATCCACCATCGTGTTGATCGTGGATTTCAGCTCCAGAACCTCGCCCTTCACATCGACGGTGATCTTC
>JAEZPL010000750.1 GCA_023413605.1 Pseudomonadota bacterium | reverse complement strand
GACGAAGGTTTCGGCGATCGCCTCGCCAATGCCCCGGCTGCCGCCGGTGATCACCACGCTCTTGCCGCTGACTCCGAACAGGTCCTCGATCACGGACATGCGTTTCCCCCATGATGTCGTATTGGCTGCGGCGCGCCTTATGTCGCGGCCTTGGGCGCGGGTTCGGCCGACCGCAGCACGCCGGCCCCGATCAGCGTCTCGATCTCTTCGGCGCTCAGGAAATCCCGCAGAACCGCGCGCGTGTCGGCACCCAGTTCGGGCGCCGGTTGCTGCCGACGCGCCCTTTCCCCGCCGAAACGCCAGGGCGGACGGACCAGCGTCTGGCCGTTGTGCTCGGGCTCCATCAGCTCCAGCCACTGCGCCTGGGGATGGCGGATCGCCTCTTCCACGGTCAGAACAGGCGCGAAGGGCACGTCGGCGGCGTCGAGGATCGCTTCCCATTCCGCACGGCTGCGCGTCAGGAACTCGGCTTCGACGATGGATTTGAGTTGGGCGTAATTCGCCTCGCGGTCCGGAAAACGCGCGAACTCCGGCCGCTCCAGCAAATCGGCCCGGCCGATCGCCTGGGCGAAGGTCCGCCAGAACTTCTCGGACGAGGACAGGTGCAGCGTGATCGAGCCCCCTTCCTTCGTCAGCAGGCAGAAATTCTGCGCCTGCGGATGGCGGCTTGCCCGCGTCGGGCTGACCCCGTCATCGCTGTATTGGGTGATCGCGTCGATGGTCAGCGCCGACATCGCCTCAAGCAGCGATGTCTCCACCAGCCGCGCGCCGCGCCCCGCGCCGAGCCCGCGCCCGACCAGAGCCGCCAGTATGCCCGTGGCCGAGATCACCGCCGTCATCAGGTCGGCCACGCAGGTGCCCGACAGCCGCGCGTTTCCTTCGTCGTTCATGATCGAATAGAAACCGCTCATGCTTTGACCGATGGAATCATAGGCCGCCCGGTCCCGGCAGGGCCCACCGTCGCCGAAGCCGGAGACCGTGGAATAGATCAGGTCGGGGTTGATCGCCTCCAGCGCCTCGCGGCCGAGCCCGACCGCCGCCATCTTGCCGGGTCGCAAATTCTCCATGAACACGTCGAAATGCGGGACCATCTTCTTGATCAGCGCCACGCCCTCGGGGCGCTTCAGGTCGATGACCACGCTGCGCTTGCCGGCGTTGTACTGGCAGAAATACCTCGACCCGGTCCCGACATTGCGCCGGAAGGCATCGCCCGACGGCGGCTCGATCTTCACGACGTCGGCGCCAAGGGCGGCGAGCAGCGACGAGGCGTAGGGGCCCGAAATGTAGGCCGTCACGTCCAGAATCTTCAGCCCCTTGAGCGGCAGGCTCATAACGGGTCTCCCTTGTTCATTGGGCCTTTGCTCATTGATTGGCGGGCTGTTCCAGCAGGCGGCGCGCGATCACCTGCGCCTGGATCTCGCCGGCACCCTCGAAGATGTTCAGGATGCGCGCGTCGGCGAGCAGCCGAGAAATCACGTATTCCTGCGCAAAGCCGTTGCCGCCGTGGATCTGAAGCGCGCTGTCGGCCGTCATCCAGGCCACCCGCGCCGCCAGCAGCTTGGCCATGCCGGCCTCAAGGTCACAGCGTTCGCCGCTGTCCTTGCGCCGCGCCGAGAAGTAGGTCAGCTGCCGGGCCAGCATGATTTCGGCCGCGGCGATGGCCACCTTGCCCGACACGCGCTGGAAGGCGCCCAGCGGACGGCCGAACTGCCGCCGTTCCTGGCTGTAGCGCAGCCCCTGTTCCAGCGCGGCCTGGGCGACGCCGACCGCGCGGGCCGCCGTCTGGATGCGCGCGCTTTCGAAGGTCTGCATCAGCTGCTTGAACCCCTGCCCGGTCACGCCGCCCAGCAGGTTCTCTCCCTTGACCCGGAACCGGTCGAACGACAGCTCGTACTCCTTCATGCCGCGATAGCCGATCACGGGGATCTCGCCGCCCTGGATGCCGGGCGAGGGGAAATCCTCGCCGTCGCGCATCGGTTCCTTTTCGGCCAGCAGCATCGACAGGCCGCGGTGGTCGCGGCTTTGCGGATCGGTGCGCACCAGAAGCGTCATCAGCGAGGCCCGCGCGGCGTGGGTGATCCAGGTCTTGTTGCCGGTCACCAGCCAGTCGCCGTTCGCATCCCG
The DNA here is from genome assembly GCA_023413605.1 of Pseudomonadota bacterium. Classification (GTDB taxonomy): domain Bacteria; phylum Pseudomonadota; class Alphaproteobacteria; order Azospirillales; family Azospirillaceae; genus Azospirillum. The sequence continues at coordinate 2,081 of JAEZPL010000750.1, read as the reverse complement.
CTCGGCCCGCGTGCGCAGGCTGCCCAGATCCGAACCGGTGTCGGGCTCGGTGAACACGGCCGTCGGCAGCACCTCGCCCGACGCCATAAGCGGAAGCCATTTCGCCTTCTGCTCCTCGGTGCCGCCGCCGATGATCAGCTCCGCCGCGATCTCGGCCCGGGTGCCGAGGCTGCCCACGCCGATGTAGCCGCGCGACAGCTCCTCCGAGACGACGACCATGGACTCCTTCGACATCCCCATGCCGCCATGCTCTTCCGGGATGGTCAGGGCGAATACCCCCATCCCGGCGAGATCGGACAGGATGTCCGCCGGAATCAGCGCGTCCTTCAGGTGCCAGGCGTGCGCGAAGGGCGCCACCTTGTCCTCGGCGTAGCGTCGGAAGGTCTCGCGGATCAGGTCCAGTTCTTCGGATTGCCGGGTCGCGCCGAAGCTGGACACCGGCCCCGCCTCGGCGACGCCGTCATACAGGGCTTCCCGCGTCCGCGGGGTCGAGCCGTTCGCCAGGAACCATGCCGCCTCGGCGGAGGGCTGCCAGTCCACGCCCAGGTCCGACAGGCGGGCGTATTCGCCTTGCCACATCGGGATGCCTCCCCGGATGTGATGCAGGCTTTCCCCAAAGGACACGGCGAAGATCCGCGCCTCGATCGGGCCGGCCTTGCCGTCGGCGACAAGCCCGCCGGCCCAGTCCCGCATCTGGCCGAGCGCGGTGACGTAGGTTACGAGCCACGCCAGCGCATGGGCGGCGTGCTGGTTGGCGTCGAGCCTCGCGCCATCCACGCGCCCGTCGACCGTGACAACGGCCCTGAGGTTCGCCGTGGCGGCCCCGGCCAGCCGTTCAAGTTCCTCGACGACGGGAGCCGCCCGCGCGACAAGCTGGCCCAGATCGAATTCGGTGGCTTGCGGATCCGTCACCGTGGCGCTCCTTCTCAGATCGGGTCCCAGGGGAAGATGTCGGCCGAGACGTCCATGCGCGTGAAGCTGCCGCGCAGGGCGGGCAGCGCGTGGTCCAGCACGGCGTCCTCGGTCCAGCCTTCGCCCCGGTGCACGGAACGCAGCGGGCGGATGTGGTTCATCAGGAAGATCTCGTTGTTGCGCACCGAGAAGATCTGCCCGGTCACGTCCGCGGCGGCGTCCGAGATCAGCGCGTTGACCAGGGGTGCGATCTTCTCCGGCTTCATCTGCTTCAGCCGGTTGACGCGCTCCTCCTGCTCGGGCGTGTCGACCTTGATGTTGGAAATCATCCGGCTCCACGCGAAGGGCGCGATGCAGTTCGAGCGCACGTTCCAGCGCGCCAGATCCAGCGCGATGGATTTCGACAGCGCCACCATGCCCAGCTTCGCGGCCGAATAGTTGGCCTGCGCCAGATTGCCGATCAGCCCCGATGTCGAGGTCATGTGCACGATCGCGCCGGAATTCTGCGCGCGGAACACGTCCGCCGCCGCCCGGCTCATGTTGAAGGATCCGTACAGGTGGACCTTGATGACCGCATCGAAATCGGCCAGCGTCATCTTGTGGAAGAAGCCGTCGCGCAGGATGCCGGCGTTGTTCACCAGGCCGTCGAGCCGGCCGAAATGGTCCACCGCCGTCTGCACCGACGCCGTGGCCTCCTCCGGATCGGTGACCGAACCGGTGGTGGCGATCGCCTCGCCCCCGGCCGCGATGATCTCGTCCACCACCCGCTGCGCGGCACCGCGGTCATCGCGCTCGCCCTGCAGGCTCGCACCGATGTCGTTGACCACGACCTTGGCGCCCGCCGCCGCCGCACCGAGCGCAAGGGCCCGGCCAATGCCGCCCCCCGCGCCGGTGATCAGAACCACCTTCCCATTGAGCATGTTGTTTTCCTGATTTCGTGCGCTGAAGGCGCGTCTTTTTCCGTGCGTCGCGGGTGTGTCTGCGGGCGGCGCCTTACAGGGCGCCGGTCATCTCGGGCACGGCCTCGAACAGATCGGCGACAAGGCCATAGTCGGCGACCTTGAAGATCGGGGCCTCTTCGTCCCTGTTGATGGCGACGATGATCTTGCTGTCCTTCATGCCGGCCAGATGCTGGATCGCACCCGAGATTCCCACGGCGACATACAGAT
>JAEZPL010000749.1 GCA_023413605.1 Pseudomonadota bacterium | reverse complement strand
GTCGGGCTGCTCTATCTCGGCCGCTACCAGGACCGGCTGATCCAGGCGGAGCTCGAAGCCTTGCTGACGGAGGCGCGCATCTTCGCCTCCGCCTTGGGCGAGGGCGCCGTGCAGCGCACCACCGACGACGCGGAGCCGGAGCGCGAAAGCTATGAACTGTCGCCGGAGTTGGGCCGCCAGATGGTGCGCCGCCTGGCGCTGGCCACCGACACCCACACCCGCCTGTACGACGCCGACGGCCACCTGCTGTCCGACAGCCGCGTGCTGACCGGTTCCCCCGGCAAGATCGAAATCCGGGAGCTGCCTCCCCCACCCGCCGGGGATGCCGTGTCGCGCACCGTGAACGACCTGTACGGCCGCTTCGTCGACGTGGTTCCGAGTCGCGAGGGCCTGCCGCTGTACCGGGAGCGCCCGGTTTCCATGCCGCCCCCGGACGTGGAGCGCGCGCTGGCGGGCGAGAACAGCGCCTCCGTCTGGCGGCTGGAGACACGCGGCGCGCGCACCGACCTGCTGCTGACCGTGGCCGTGCCCGTCCAGCGCTACAAAGAGGTGCTGGGCGCCGTCATGCTGACGCGCAACGGCGCCGGCATCGACGAAGCGATCCGCTCCGTCCGCTACGACATCCTGCGCGTCTTCGCGGTGGCCCTGCTGGTCACGGTGGCCTTGTCCTTCTATCTGGCCAGCACCATCGCCCGGCCGATCCGCCGGCTGGCCCACGCCGCCGACCGGATGCGCACCGGCCATGGCCGCCATTCGGAGATCCCCGACTTCACCGGCCGGGGCGACGAGATCGGCGAACTGTCCGGCGTGCTGCGGGACATGACCGCCGCGCTGTGGGCGCGCATGGACGCCATCGAGCGTTTCGCCGCCGACGTCGCGCACGAGATCAAGAACCCGCTCACCTCCCTGCGCAGCGCCGTGGAAACGGTCAGCCGCATCCAGGATCCGGGCCGGCGCGAGAAGTTGATGGCGATCATCGCCGACGACGTCCAGCGGCTCGACCGCTTGATCAGCGACATCTCCAACGCCTCGCGCCTGGACGCCGAACTGTCCCGCGCGGAGCCGGAGCCGGTGGACATCGGCGCCATGCTCGGCATGCTGGCCGACATCCAGCGGGCAACCGCCGAACCGGCGGAGGACGGCGCCGCTCCGCCGCGCGTCACGCTGGACCTTCCGCCGGGAGAGAACCTGACGGTTCCGGGGCTTGAGGGCCGGCTGACCCAGGTGTTCCAGAACCTGATCGCCAACGCCCTGTCCTTCTCCCCGTCCGGCGGCGTGGTCCGTCTGGCCGTGCGGCGCACGGGCGGCACGGCGAACGGCCGGGTGGAGGTCACGGTCAGCGACGACGGTCCCGGCATTCCCGAGGGCAAGGAGGAGGCGATCTTCGACCGCTTCTACACGGAACGGCCTGCGGGCGAGAAGTTCGGCACCCATTCCGGGCTCGGCCTGTCGATCTCCAAGCAGATCGTGGAGGCGCACGGCGGCACCATCACCGCGGCCAACCGCCTCGCCGAAAACGGGCAGGTCGTCGGCGCGGTGTTCACCGTACGTTTGCCGCGCGCCTGACAGGCTGCGGCAAAGTTGCATTTTTAGGAAAGTTGGATGGACAAAAAGCTGTGCCCGGCCGATGCTGGATGCGGTCACTCTTCGCTTGCGCCCGGCCCATGACCGTTCGTCATGGCGCGGTTCCCGAGCCGACTGGCCGCCATCCATTGCGCCGAGGGGCCATGACCGAGACCGCGCCCAAGATTGCGCCGGAGAGCGCGCCCGAGACCGCCCGGGTCGTCGACCTCAAGCAATACCGCCTCGCCCTGGCGATTCGCAACGCCAGCCGGCAGCAGGGCGAACTGGCCCGGCTGATGCGGGTCACGGCCATGGAACGGACGCAGATTGCGGAGGCCCTGCAAGGCGCGCAACGCCACCTGACGACCATCGCCGACAGCTACACGCTGCTGCTGGGCCGCCTGAGGCGGGAAAAGGACTTTCGGGACGCCTGCCTGGAAGCGACGGAACTCGACGACCTGGACGAAATGGTCCGCCGTCGCGACGCACTGGTTCGCGAACTGGCCGACATCCGCCACGCCGGCAGCACCGCCCCGGCCGGTCAGGCCGGTGGTGAAGCCGCGAAATAACGCATTTTCTCCATCCCATTGACAGAACCCGCGCCACGCCTCACCTTCGCGGGATCATGGTGACGATTCACGGCACCTGCGTCCTCGTATCGGGCATCGGCGTTCTGCTGCGCGGCGCATCGGGCAGCGGAAAATCCGATCTGGCCCTGCGCATGATCGACGCTGGTGCACGACTGATTGCGGACGACCGGGTGGAACTGCGCATGGAGCATGGCAGACTGATGGCAACGGCGCCGGCGGCGCTGGCCGGTCTGCTTGAGATCCGCGGCGTCGGCATCCTGCCCGTCCCTGCCGCGGAAGAGGCGGAAGTCCGGCTGGTCGTCGATCTGGCGCCGCGCGACCGTGTGGAGCGGCTGCCCGAACCCGAAATGGCGCCCCTGCTGGACGCGTCCGTCCCGCGCCTGTCGCTTTGTCCCTTCGATGCGTCCACTCCGGCCAAGCTGCGCCTTGCCGCCGTCGCGGCCAAGGCCGGCACGCTGGGAGAGGTTCCGGCCCTGTCATGACCCTGTCGCCCCAATCCGACGTTCCCCCGACCGATGCCCTGGCGACCGGCCCTTCGCGGTCCGAGGCATCGCCCCGCCCCAATGGCCAGCTCGTGCTGGTCACCGGCATGTCCGGGGCCGGCCTGTCCGTGGCGCTGAAGGCGCTGGAGGACCTGGGCTACGAGGCGGTGGACAACCTGCGCCTCTCCCTGGTCCCGGCGCTTCTGGAGCA
>JAEZPL010000155.1 GCA_023413605.1 Pseudomonadota bacterium | reverse complement strand
CTCTTGCAGTCAACACCCCAGCAAACGCTGAAGATGTTGGTGCGCTTGGAGGGACTCGAACCCCCACGGCCTTTCAGCCACTAGGACCTGAACCTAGCGCGTCTACCAATTCCGCCACAAGCGCTTAACTTTTACTCTCAACCCCGCGTCTCTTGGGGTGACGCGGGAGCGCTGATATAGCCGCGCCAACGCCCCCGCTCAAGCAAAATCGACATCGCCCCGTCACTTTTTTGCAAAGCCATCGGAGACATTCATTCCAGCGCACATGACCAGCCCCGAAACGCGGCGGCCCCGACACGAGGGGTTCCCGTAGCCGCCCCCCCACACCCCCACAGCTCCCATGCGCTTTTAAGGGTGTGCCGGGTTTCACCGGCTGGAAACGCTCCCATCTCTACGGCACTCGGTCACGGTTGAGGGGAGCCTTCCCCAGCCCGAACAAAGAAGGGAACCATGAGCAACCTGAGCAAAGTCCTCGGCGTCATCCTGGCCAATGGGCTGGCCGGTCGCACTGGCCGAGGGCCGGCCTTTGCCGCTGCGCTGCCGCTGATCCTCGGCAAAAAAGGCAAAAAGAAGAAGAAGCACTATTACGGCCATGGCTACGGCGTTCCGCATGCGCCGGCCGGCGGCATGGGGTTGTTTCAGAAGGCGGGCCTCGCCTCACTCGCCTACCTCGCTTACAAGGCGTATCAGGACAATCAGAAGCGCAACGCCGGCACCGCCTATCCATCGTCTCCGTCGTCCTCCCCGCCCGGGCCGGCGACGGGCGGTCCGTTGGGAGGCCTCCTTGACCGGCTCGGCCTTGGCCAAGCTCTTGGCGGCGTCCTGGGCGGTTCAACCGCGGGCGGTGCTGCCGGCGGCCTGGGTGACCGCTTGGCGGGCGTTCTGCGTGGCGGCGCCACGCCCGAACCCGACCTTGGTGACGCCAAGGCGCTTTTGCTGATCCGCGCCATGATCGCGGCGGCAAACGCCGACGGCCGCATCTCGCCCGATGAACAGCGGCGGATACTGGACAGCCTCGACGCCGCCCAAGCCGAACCGGAAGACCGCCGGATCGTCGAAGCGGAGTTGCGTGCGCCACGACCCCTGGATGACATCGTCCGCGAGGTCCGCGACCCGGAAACGGCCGAACAGGTCTACCTCGCCTCCGAACTGGCGGTGCGCGGCGGCAACGACGTTGACCGCCAGTATCTTGCCTATCTCGCCTCGCGTCTCGGCCTGACGGACGCCCGCCGCCGTGAGCTTGATTCGATGGTGTAGCGTTCTGACCGGCGGCGCCCCGCAGACCTTCCCGGTACCCGGATCGGCGGTCAGCAAGAACAGGCTCTGATCCCGCGGCGGGCCGCCGTCGCTACAGGGGTTTGCGGAAAAACACGACACGCTCCGTTTCCGCGAAGCCGAGCGCGGCGTGCATGCGTCGGGACACTTCGTTCCCGATGTCCGCATCGGAGGCGAATTCCGAACAGCCCCGTTGCTTTCCCCAGTCTTCGACGGCCTGGATGAGCAGGCGGGCGATGCCGCGTTTCCGTTGGCCCACCCGCACATAGATCCCTTCCAGGAACGCGACGGGTGAGGTCTCGCACCCGTTCACGTAATCCCGACGCAACGACGCCTCCGCAAAGCCTGCAGCCGACCCGTCCACGTCCCGAACGATGAAGGCGACCGCCCTATCGGGAGCGCCCAGATCATCTGCGGCCTCGGCGCGGTGGGTCGCGATCGGTGCCTCCGGCCACAGCTCCCGCCGCAACGCGACCCAGTCATCCAGCGTCTCGTGCGTGCATCGCTCGACGCGCATCCGGCGCTCCCTTCGTCAACTCATCGCCCAGCCGGGGATCTGCGGCAGCACCGTTTCACCCGCCGACCGTATCAGCCTTCGAAGCGCGCAGCCGTTGCCCAAACCGCCGCAACATGCGGGGAACGCAGTGGGGAAAACAAAAAGGCCAGAGTGGATTTCCAGAGGAAATCAACACTCCAGCCTGAATTTGTGGCGGACCCGACGAGATTCGAACTCATGACCTCTGCCTTCGGAGGGCAGCGCTCTATCCAGCTGAGCTACGGGTCCAGCGTGGTGGAGGCGCACCATAGCGAAGTCGTTCACGGAGTGCAAACACTCCTTTCGACTTTTTTCGGTGCCCGTCCGAGGTCCCTACTTCGCCGCCACCAACTCGCGCGGGCCGCGGTCGGCGCCGCTGGCCAGCGGGCTCTTGGGATCGCGGATCCAGGTGGCGATGTCGTTGATCACCACATGCCCCTTCAGGTCGCGCAGCAGCATGTGCCAGCCGTCCGGATAGACCGCGACGACGTTCTGGGCGCGCGCCTCGAAGTCGCGGATGGCGCGGTTCACCGGCTTCTTGGGCAGCACCTCCTCGTGCGCGCCGTAGAGCACCAGAGCCGGCACGTCCAGCCGGCCGCAGGCGGCGAGCGCCGATCCCATCAGGTCGGTCAGCCCCTCCAGCGCATCGACCCGCGAACCCTTGATGACCAGCGGGTCGCGGCCCAGCGCGCGCAGCATCTCGATGTTGTCGGAGGCCTGGATCTTCAGGTCCTTGGGCGGGTGCACCACGATGCCCGGCACCATGTTGTAGC
>JAEZPL010000705.1 GCA_023413605.1 Pseudomonadota bacterium | reverse complement strand
ATTTTGAAATCACCGCGCTGTACGACGGCTTCATCGACCTCGACAACCACAAGATCCTGAGCGGCGCCAGCGCGGAGGACATCCAGAGCCTGCTGGCCCGCATGTTCCTGACCAACACACCGGGCGTGCAGACGGCGGTCAATGCCTATCTCGTGCACACCGGGTCGAACCTCGTGCTGGTCGACGCCGGCACGGCCAAGGCCTTCGGGCCGACGCTGGGCTTCATCGTCGACAACATCCGCGCCGCCGGCTATGACCCCGCGCAGGTCGACACGGTGCTGCTGACCCACCTGCACCCGGACCACGCCAACGGCCTGCTGACCGCCGACGGCAAGGCGGCCTTCCCGAACGCCGTGGTGCGCGTGGACAAGGCCGACGCCGATTTCTGGCTGAGCGAGGAGGTGGCGGCCAAGGCGCCAGCGGATGCCCAGCCCTTCTTCACCATGGCGCGCGGCGCGGTGGCGCCCTATGCCGCGGCGGGCAAGCTGAAGCCCTACATGCCCGGCGACGACCTGCTGCCGGGTGTGACGAGCATCGCCGCCCGCGGCCACACGCCGGGCCACAGCGGCTATCTGTTCAGCTCCAAGGACCAGAACATCCTGGTGTGGGGCGACATCGTGCACAGCCACGCGGTGCAGTTCGCCCGCCCCGAGGTCGCCATCGAGTTCGACACGGACAAGGAGCAGGCGGTCGCCACCCGCAAGGCGCTGTTCGCGGACGCCGCAGCGAGGAAGCTGTGGGTGGCCGGCGCGCATCTGCCTTTCCCCGGCATCGGCCACGTCCGCGCCGAGCCGAACGGCTATGCCTGGGTGCCGGTCGAATACGGACCGATCCGCACGGACCGGTGATCCGCGGTCCGTAGGGTAGGGGCTTCCCACCACCAACGGCACCGAGGCACCAGGCGCGATCCTGGTGCCTCGGTGCCGTTGGTGGTGATTCTTCGTGCGTGCCGTCAGGCCCGCCGGACGATCGACAGGAAGCTGGACACCTCGTTCGACAGGGTCTGCGATTCACCAAGCAGGGCCCGGGCTGCGGTCAGCAGGTCCTCGGCGTTGGCGCCGGTCTCGTTGGCCTGACGCGACACGTCGTTGATGCTGGCGGACACCTCGTGCGTTCCGGCGGAGGCTTCCTGGACGCTGCGGGCGATCTCGCGGGTGGCGGCACCCTGCTGGCCCACGGCGGTGGCCACGGTGCCGGTGATGTCGCTGATGCGGCGGATGGTCTCGACGATGGCCGAGATGGCCGACACCGCCTTGTGCGTCTCGCCCTGGATGCCGGCGACCTGGCTCTGGATGTCTTCCGTCGCCTTGGCGGTCTGGTTGGCGAGGCTTTTCACCTCCTGCGCCACGACGGCGAAGCCCTTGCCGGCCTCGCCCGCCCGGGCGGCCTCGATGGTCGCGTTCAGGGCCAGAAGGTTGGTCTGGGCGGCGATGGAGTTGATCAGTTCCACCACCTCGCCGATCCGGTTGGCGGCGTCGGCCAGCCCCTGGACCGTGGCGTTCGTGGATTGCGCCTCGACCACCGCGCGGTCGGCGACCTGGGTCGCCTCGCCCACATGGCGGCTGATCTCGCCGATGGAGGCGCTCAGCTCCTCCGCCGCCGCGGCGACGGTTTCCACGTTGTTGGAGGCCTGAAGGGACGCGGACGAGACGGTCGACACGGCGGTTTGCGTGCTCTCCGCGCTGCTGGTCAGCTGTTCCGCGTTGCTGCGCATGCGCTTGGCGGAGTCGGAGACGGACTGCACCACGACGTCGATCTTGCCGGCGAAGCTCTGCGTCGCCCGGTCGATGTCGGTGCGGCGACGGGCCTGCTCGGCCTGCGCCTCGCGCTGGCGCTGGGCGAGATCGTCGGCGGCGGACAGGCCGTCGCGGAAGCCGGCCACGGCGCGCGCCATGCGGCCGATCTCGTCGCCACGGTCGGTGTCGTCGACGGCAACGGAGAAATCCTTGCGGCCGATGGCGTCCATCGCGTCGGACAGCCGGTGCAGGGCGCGCAGTTGCCCCTTCACGAACAGGTAGGTCAGCAGGCTCAACACACTGCCGATGAGCACCGTCACCGTGCCGATGTGCCAGCCCAACTCGTCGATGATGGCGTAGAACTCCCCGGCCGGCATGCCGACGGCCAGCGCGCCGATCGCCTTGCCCGACGGATCCTTCAGCGCGACGTAGGAGACGAGGTAGTTGACGCCCAGCACGGGGTATTCGCCGAGGAAGCTTTCGCCGCGCCCGATGACGCGCTGGTGGATGTCGTCCGGCATCCGGCTGCCGATGGCGCGGGTGCCGTCCTTGGCCAGCAGCGTCGTGGCGATGCGGGTGTTGTCGCGGAAGATGGACACGTTGATGCCCAGCGCGGCCTTCACCCGATCCACGGGGGCGGACGTTTCCTCAAGGTTCGTGTCGCCCACCGTCAGCTTTCCGTTGACGATGCGGAACGGCTCGCCCTTCGGGTTCACGACCTCCATCGCCACGCGGGTGTTCATGTCCTGGCGGTTGATTTCCTGATGCTTCAGGTCGCCGGCGACGAAGAACAGCGCCACGCCGATGGTGGCGACGCAGCTGACGATGGTACCGACGATGTTGAGCACGACCAGCTTTTGATTGAAGGTCAGCCGGTTGAAGAAACGGCCCATGGTAAGCTCCCGTCCGAAGGCGCGGTTTTTTGTTCCGCGGCAATGACTAAAAACCGCAACAAATTAAAGTTATCACCGCGCATTGTTGCGCCGCCACCAGCGGCGGCCCTCAGGCCCTGAGGCTTGGTGTCACGCCCAGGCGCCGCAGTTCATCGACGATCAACGCCACCATGTCCGGCAGTTTGGATTCGATCTCCGGCGACAGCATCAGGCCGGTGCCGAGCGCCATCGGCACGCAGCCGATCACCGTCACGCTCTGCGGCGCCTGATCCTGGAGGCGCAGCGAGGCCAAAAGATCGCTGAGCCCGAGTTGGTGCGGCGACAGCTTGCCCTTGAAATAGGCCGGCACCTCGTCCCCGCGCAGCACGGCCAGCGTGGCGGCCGGCGCCCCGGTCTTCACCGCATCCACGGCGATCAGGTGGTCGTGGCTGGCGATCAGGTCCAGCATGTCCATGCCGCAGGTTCCGCCGTCCACGACGCTGACATGGTCGGGCACGGTCCAGGCCGCTTCGAACGCTTCCATGGCGCGCACGCCCAGCCCTTCGTCCATCAGGAGGATGTTGCCGAGACCGAGGACGAGGATGGATGCGGGCGTGGTGGCTGGCATGGGGGCTTGCATGGGGGGCGGGGGCTCCGTGACGTGGGTGTCGGCGACGCGACGAGCCGGAATCGGCCCGGCGCGCCGGGACGGAAATCAATCCGAGACAGGGAACGATCGTTGCGGAAACACGATGCGGGCATGGCGCAAAAGGCCCTTCCCCCGTGCGGGAGAGGGGCCTTTGCCGCGGCCGGTGGCCGGGATCAGAGCACCTTCACCTGATAGTGCGACTTCGTTTCCGTGTCGGTCAGGTGCACGGCGCAGGCCAGGCACGGGTCGAAGGAGTGCAGGGTGCGGATGATCTCCAGCGGCTGGTCGGCGATCGCGACCGGGTTGTCGAGCAGCGCCGCCTCGTAGGCGGAGATCTGGCCGGTCTCGTCGCGCGGGCCGGCGTTCCAGGTGGTCGGCACCACCGCCTGATAGTTCTTGATCTTTCCGTTCTCGATCACGACCCAGTGGGACAGCATGCCGCGCGGCGCCTCGTGGAAGCCGAAGCCGCGGATCTCACCCTTCGGGAACACCGGCTTGTTGAAGGTCGTGGTGTCGCCCTTCGCGATGTTCTCCATCAGCAGCTTCCACTGGTTCTGCAACTCCTCGTACAGCACGACGCAGCGGATCGCGCGGGCGGCGTGGCGGCCGATGGTGGAGTGCAACGCGTCCACGCCCACCTTGCTGCCGAGATGCTTCGACACCGTGTCGAGCACCGCGTGCACCCAGAACTGCGTGCGCTGGTGCCCGGACGCGTACATGCCCAGCACGTTGGCCAGCGGGCCGACCTGGGCGCGCTTGTCGTAGAAGGTCGGCGACTTGATCCAGCTGTACTTGCCGTCGTCCTGCCAGTCGGTGAAGTT
>JAEZPL010000654.1 GCA_023413605.1 Pseudomonadota bacterium | reverse complement strand
TTCGACGCACCGTCACAAAGGAGTTGCCGACGTTCAGATCGCACCCGTTGCCGCGGAAGTCCCGGAACTCGCAGTCCTGGACCAGCACCTTTTGGCACCCGTTGGCGATGTAGATCCCGCCATAGTTGCCGTCCGATGGCGTGGCGTACCAGGTGCCCCAGAAGCCGATGCCCGTGACCGACACGTTGGACGCGCCGTCCAGCAGCAGGATGGAGCCAAAATCCGACATCGCCGTGAACTTGGTCGCGCCACGCCCGGCGCCGATCAGGCTGACGCCGGACGGGACTGTGACGGTGGACCCCAGCGAGTAGGCGCCGGGCGGCACGTAGACGATGCCGCCGCCAGCTGCCCCAGCCGCGTTGACAGCCCTGCGGATGGCGGGCGCATCGTCCACACCATCGCCGCCCTTGGCGCCCAGCACGACGGCGTTGAGGGGCTGCGCCGCCAGCCACGCGGGGAAAGAAATGGTCGGGGCGCCGGGAACAGCCGGGGTGGCGTCGATCAGCTCGGCGAAGTCGCCATCGATCATCGACGGGTGGATTTTGGTCAGGCCGTCCATGGTCAGGCGTCCTCGGCGTCGGGGTAGAGGGCCTTCAGGGCGTCATACGCCCCCTCGGCGATCGTGCTCGGGTCATCAGCAGCGAAGTCGAACAGCGCCGTGTGGTCGAAGGGGGTCGGTGCGTCCGGCGACGCCCACACGCTGAACTGCGCCTTGCCGCGGGCCTGCCGACCCTCCTTGGTCAGCACCTTGCCCCAGGTCACGACGTCGAGGCGGATGTAGGCGGCCGGGATCGTCACGCCCTGAAAATTGTAGGTTGCGCGGATAGCCATCACAGCACCTCGTTCGGAATGTAGTAGACGCCCCATCGCGCGCCCGTGTTGGCCGGGGTTCCGGTCAGGTCGGAGCGGATGTTGAGTTCGTCGCCGGTAACGCAAGCGACACCAACCCCGCTGATCGTGACTGTCTTGGTGCCGCTCTCGGTTGGGCCGAAAGTGACGCTCAAAGCCGTCGAAATGCCGTTCTTCATGATGGTGAAGGTCCGGCTGTTTCCAGTCCCCGGCGCGGCCCCAAGCGTCACGGCGAAGCGCTTGAGCAGCGTTGCGGCTGGCACTGTGACGCGATTGGTGAAGGTCGAAGTCTGGCCGGCCGTCATTCCCGACAGACCGAAGTATCGGAGCGCTGTTGACAGTCCGGAACCATCATCGGCATACCCACCCCAGCAACACGCTGTCCCCGCCCAGCCGCCGGCCAGGACGCCGGACGGCGGAATGGTCCGGCTGGTGTTCATGACGATGGTCTGGCCGTCCATGTCGAGGTTCGTGCTCAAGTGCAGGCTCGACGCCGACAGGCGCATGCGCTCGATGTATTTGGTGGCGAACCCGACGACGCCATCCGACTTCAAGAACAAGCCCGTGGTGCTGTCGGCAATGAAGGTCATCGACGGAGCGTTCATCGCGCCGTTCTGCACGTAGAGCGTCCGCAGCGACGCCGCGCCATCGGTGGTCAGAAAGGTCAGGCCGGGCAGCAGCGGGTACGGCTCGGCGTCGCCGGTCGGGTACATCCAGAGCACGTTGCGGGTGCCGGGAGTGCCGCCGACACCGCCGAGCAAGGGGCAGTGGATGAAGGTGTTCTCCGCCGGCATCCAGCCCGCCCACTCCCCGCTCTCCGGCTCGAAGTAGACGCCGACGCCGTAATTCGGGTTGCCCTGATGGTTGCCGCCGTCGCTGTAGAAGGTGAAGCACAGCATGAACACGTTGTTGTCGGCGAACCGCAGGCGAATGCCGGCTGGGCGCGGTGATGCGCTGGAGGCCGCGCCGATGGCGAAGCGGCAGCTCGTGAAGAAGTTGCGCGAACAGCCGATGTTCGTTGCGGCGCAACCCTCCAGAACCAGCCCATCCGCCGTGGTCAGCGCCGGAACGTTGGCGTAAACCTGCTCAAAGCGGTTCTCCATCGCCCCCTGAGTCACACCCGGCACGCGGTCGGTCACGGTGCGGAGGTGCAGGCCGATGGTCCGGTATTTGGTCAGGGTCAGTCGCCGGAAGCTGCCGCCGTAGGTGTGGCAGAGATCGAGCGCCTTGTTCGCCCGCCCGTTGGCGTCGATGACCAGCCCCTCAATGGCGCAGGAGTGGACCGGCCCGGCCAGCCGTACCACGCTGTTCGTGCCGACCGCGCCCGTGAACAGGATGCGGGCGCTGTGCCGGGGCGGTCCGTACTCGCCCTCGGTCACCCCACCGCCGCCAAGACCGATCAGGCGGACGCCGTTGCGCGTCGAGCGGGCCGCCGTGGAGCCGTCGCCGATGACAAGCTCTTGCGATGACCAATAATCGCCCGGCGGCACCACCACATCCCCACCGCCCGCCGGGAGCGCCGCAATGGCCGCCGTGAAGGCCGCGTAGCAGTCACCCGTATAGGTGCCGGCCCGGATCGCCGCGTGATGGCCGGGTGGGATGTAGGACAACACGTTGATGCAGTCGGCCGCGGCCTCCGCGAATGGCCTGGGATACAGCGCCCCGGTCGCCAGAAACCGAGACTCGCTGACGTCCGCCACGGGCACCGGCACGCCCAGCACACGGATGTGCACCGGCACACCGATGGGTGGCGGTGCCACCAGCACCACGTCTTCGTCATCGAGCGCGTAGGCGACCGGGGCCTGCCGGACCCCGCCCACCTCGACATGCACACCCGCCTTGGACAGCAGCTTGTACCCGGTCGGAAAGCGCGTCGTCACGCCGTCGCCGGTGTAGACCGGCACGTCGCCGATGCTGTTTCCCTGCGCCCAGGACGCAATGGCCGCGCCCTCGACCTGCTGCACGGTCGCGTCCGACATGACCGGGCGGCCTTCGGCGTCGAAGACGAACAGGCGGTTGGAGCGCTGCTGAGCGACGGGCAGAGTCGCGTTGGTATCCAGGTGGTCGGAAGCGGCCAGCGATAGGGACCGCGTGGCGCGGTCGGCGCGCTGCTGCGCGATCATCGTCTGCCGGTCGAACTCGCGGTTAAGCGCGGGCATCTTCAGCGTGCCGGCCGCCGGGAATCGTGTGCTGCGCTCGATGACCAGTTCGCGGTAGACGGTGACGGTGCAGGCGCTGACCGGCGTCGCCAGCGTCACCGTGCCGGTCTGGCTGCCCGCGCCACTCACCGTATAGTCGGCGCCCAGGTCAAGCACATGGTCTGCCGTCCCGGCATTCACCGCGACCTTCACGTCGGTGTCCGCCAAAAACGGGAACGGCACCGTGAATTCGCCCTGCGCCTCGCCACCGACCTGATAGACGCGACGCGGCTGCTCGTCGCCAACGATGATATCCGCCATGCTGCCCTGCCCTCCTATTCGCGGGCAGGATCGGGGCGGGGGCGAATCAGGGCCAACGCACTCCATGACACCCTGTGGCACTCAACGGCACCCTGTGGCACGCGTTTCCGCAAGCTGGTAACCGCAAACGAAAAGGCCGCCCCTCACCGGGCGGCCTTCGGCGGCAGAATGGCGACGGTCACCGCGGCAGCGCCGCCCCGAGGTCCGGCGCGCGGTCGGGAGACTGCCCCGGCCTCCACCAGAACCGCTGCCCATAGTCCTTGCGCGCCCGGTCCTCCATGCGCCGGAAGGACTGCCGGTATTCGGGGTCGGCCAGGGATTGGATGGTGTCCATGACCGCCCGGTCGGTCACCAACCGGCTGTACCAGAGGTTCGCGCCGGGCAGGTTGTAGCGGACGAACCGGGCCACCTCCGCGCCGAACCGGGTCGGTTCCCCTTCCAACACCTTCCGATAGTCGGGGATCGCCAGCCGGGCGGCTTGGTCGACAAGGCCGAACACCGGCCCGGCAAGCGTCATCGGCAGGCCCTGCTGCCCACGGTCCAGCCCGGCGGCGAAGAAGTCGCCGAAGATGCCCACGCCGCCGCCCTGCATCCACGCGGCGCCCCAGAACTTCGGATCGTCCATCCGGCGCGGGTCCTTACCGGTGATGATTTGCCGGGCCTGGATGGACGCGGCGCCGGCCAGGGTGAGCATGGCCGACAGAGCAGCGAACTGCGCGACCTTCGAGCCGTTGGCGTCGATGAAGGCGCGGGCGAGGTGAGTGGTCGCCATGGTGATGCTGAACGATTTGAACAGCATCGCCGACCGGGCCATTTCTCCCATGAACGTCCCCCGCTGAAGCCCGCCCGTGGTGAGCTGGCGGACACGGGCGTCCGGCTCCAGTACAGCGAAGGCCCGCTCCTCGACGATGGCTTCCATCAGCCGTTCGCCAAGCTGCCGGTCGGAGACGGTGGCCGGGTCGAAGAAGCGGGCGCCCTCATGCTCGATGTGCGGCGCGGCGCGGATCACGTCCCAATCCGCCGCGCTGAAGCCGTAGCGCTCCAGCATCTTCCGGAGCGGCGTGTCCACGTCACCGAAAGCCCGCCCGGCGTTGTCGGCGACATGCCCCATCATTTCCAGCATGAAGGCGTTCTTCACGCCGTTGGTCCACGCAGACAGGCCCTGCGCCCGCACCACGAAGGAGGCCATGCGCCCGGTGATCCCCTGCCCCACGATTTCATCCGCAAACCGCTTGGAGCCGA
>JAEZPL010000621.1 GCA_023413605.1 Pseudomonadota bacterium | reverse complement strand
GCCTGGAGCCCGCCAGCACCCGCGCCCGGCAGGCCAGCCTGCTCGCCGCCGCGGTGGTGGCGCTGGCCGCGCTGGCCGCCTACGCCCTGGCGCAGCGGCGTCTCGCGCTGGTCGAACGGCTGACCATCCAGGAGGGGGCGCGGGCCGAGCTGGAACGCCGCGTGGCCGACGCCACCGCGGAACTGCGCGCCGCCGAGAACGAGTTGACCCAGGCCGCCAAGCTGGCCGCCCTCGGCCAGATGTCCGCGGGCATCGCGCACGAGATCAACCAGCCCCTGGCCGCCATCCGCAGCTTCGCCGACAACGCCGTGGTCCTGATGGAGCGCGGACGACCCGACGCCGTGCGCGACAACCTTGCGGAAATCGCCGACCTGACCGACCGCATGGCCTCCATCACCCGCCAGTTGAAAGGCTTCGCCCGGCGCGCCTCCGGCACGCTCGGCCCGGTCTCGGTTCAGGGGGCGGTGGGTCAGGCGCTGGCCTTGCTGGAGGCCCGGCTGCGGCGGGACGATGTGGCCGTGGTCGCCGATCTGCCGGCCGATCCCGTCTGGGTGATGGGCGAGGACGTGCGGCTTCAGCAGGTGCTGGTCAACCTGATCGGCAACGCCGCCGACGCCATGCGCACCGTGCGCCGCCGCACGCTCGGCATCGCGCTGGCGCTGGAGGGGGATGACGCGCTCTTGACCGTCCGCGACGTCGGCACCGGCATCGCCGAAACCGATCTGCCCCGCCTGTTCGTGCCCTTCTTCACCACCAAGGAGGCAGGCGACGGGCTGGGGCTCGGCCTGTCGATCAGCCACGGCATCGTCGAGGATTTCGGCGGCGCCCTGACTGCGGCCAACCACCCCGACGGCGGCGCCGTCTTCACCATCCGCCTCAAGCGAACGGAGTCCCCCGCATGACGAGCGCCGGAAGCGTTCTCTTCGTCGACGACGAGCGCGCCGTCCGCCTTGCCGGGCAGCAGGCGCTGGAACTGGCCGACTTCGAGGTCACCGCCTGCGACGGGGCGGAACGCGCCCTGCGCCTGCTCGGCCGCGACTGGCCCGGTTGCCTCGTCACCGACGTGCGCATGCCGCAGATGGACGGGCTGGAGTTGATGGAGCGCGCCCTGGCGCTCGATCCCGAATTGCCGGTCATCCTGATCACCGGCCACGGCGACGTGCCGATGGCCGTGGAGGCGATGCGCCGCGGCGCCTACGACTTCCTGGAAAAGCCCTTCCCCTCCGACCGCTTGGTGGAGGTGGCGCGGCGCGCGGTGGAAAAGCGCCGCCTGGTGCTGGAGAACCGCCGCCTGCGGGACCAGTTGTCCGGCCAGCCGGCGGGTGAGAGCTACCCCATCATCGGCCGCACGCCGGGGATCGAACGGCTGCGCGCCACCATCACCTCCATCGCCGACACCGACGCCGACGTTCTGGTGCTGGGCGAGACCGGCACCGGCAAGGAACTGGTCGCCCGCGCCCTGCACGCCGGCAGCCCGCGCCGCAAGCACCCCTTCGTGGCGCTGAACTGCGGCGCCATGCCCGAGGCCATCTTCGAAAGCGAACTGTTCGGCCACGAGGCCGGCGCCTTCACCGGCGCCGCCAAGCGCCGCGTCGGCCGCGTCGAGCACGCCAGCGGCGGCACCCTGTTCCTGGACGAGATCGAAAGCATGCCGCTGTCGCTCCAGGTCAAGCTGCTGCGCGTGATCCAGGAGCGGGTGGTGGAGCCGCTGGGATCGAACGAACAAATCCCCGTGGACCTCCGCGTCGTCGCCGCCACCAAGGTGGACCTGCGCCAAGCCGCCAGCGAGGGCAAGTTCCGCGAGGACCTCTATTACCGCCTGAATGTGGTCGTGGTGACCATCCCGCCTCTGCGTGAACGCCGCGACGACATCCCCCTGCTGTTCCAGCATTTCGTCCTGCAGGCCGCCGCCCGCTACAACCGCGACCCGCGCGCCCTCACGCCGGCGCAGAGCCAGCGCCTGATGACCCACGGCTGGCCCGGCAACGTCCGCGAACTCCGCAACGCCGCCGACCGCTTTGTCCTCGGCCTCGACGACACCCTGGCCGCTCCGTCCGCGGTGGGCACCGGTTCAGCCCCCGGCGGCGCCGACCTGTCCCTGGCCGAACAGGTGGACCTGTTCGAAAAAAGCCTGATCGAAAGCGAGCTCGCCCGCCACAAGGGCAGTGTCAAGGCCACCATCGAAGCGCTGAACGTCCCACGCAAGACCTTCTACGACAAACTGAAGCGCTATGGTCTCAGCCGCGAGGATTTCGTGGAGTAGGATCGAGAGCCGCGACACGCGGGCCGCCGGGAGTTCGACACTCAAACCGTCGCGACCGCAAACCCAGTCATACGGCCGGCGCATGAACGCTTCATGTTCGGCCGGCCGTATGCCCCTTTTGCACGGTGCTACGCAACGTGCTGCCGGGTTTGAACCGAAGGCGACTGCATCGGAAGACCAGAGCGGATTCCAATCCGCCTTGGGCCGCAGCATCACCCTGCCGCTCTGGGGCCCTGCGTCGGCCACCCTGTAATCGGATTGCTCTCCGGTCATGGTGATATCCGCCATGCCCTTCTGTTCGGCGGCCTGATCGGGGCAGGGCCGACAAGGAGCCATCGCACCCAAATGAAAGGCCGCCCGGTCGGGCGGTCCAAGTGGAGGTGGTGGATGGGTTTATGCCCATGTCCCATCTTGTCGATGCTGTGGCAGCGCAGTTTAGAAAGGAGCAGGAACCGCTCCAATCTAGGGATCAGGAGCAATTCATACAATTTTGTCGAAGGTTTCTGAAAATAAAACATCTATAAATAGATTTAAATGCCAAAATGCACATTATTGGTTCTCAATGGCCGCCCAGCGACGCCAAAGGCACTTCAAGCGCCTTTCACATGCCCCTCTCGCGCAACGCTAGGCATCAATCAATCGTACTTCATGCACGGCAACCAATGAGTGAATCATTTTGCACACGCTCAACAAAGATCGAATAGACAATCAATGTATAGCCTCTCTACTTTCGAAGCTTATAATACTGTTTATCTACTCCATCACCACCGTTGTGTATATGAAATTCGGTTGTATTGAATTCCGTTATCTTTAT
>JAEZPL010000583.1 GCA_023413605.1 Pseudomonadota bacterium | reverse complement strand
GACCAACAGCATGATCCAGAACCTCGCCACCGCGGCGCAGGAGATCGGGCAGGTGGTGGAGTTGATCAACACCATCGCCGGCCAGACCAACCTTCTGGCGCTGAACGCCACCATCGAGGCCGCCCGCGCCGGGGAGCACGGCAAGGGCTTCGCCGTCGTGGCGAGCGAGGTGAAGGCGCTCGCCAACCAGACCGCCCGCGCGACCGAGGAAATCCAGGCCAAGGTGCAGGAGATCCAGCAGTTCACCGGCTCCACCGTCGCCGCGATCCATGGGATCAGCGGCACCATCTCCACCGTCAGCGAGATCGCCACGGCCATCGCCTCGGCCGTGGAGGAGCAGAGTGCTGCGACCAAGGACATCGGCGACAACATCCAGCAGGCCGCCGCCGGCACGCGGGAGGTCAACAGCAACATCGCCGGAGTCGCCGGCTCCGTCCATGAAACCGGCTCCGCCGCGTCCCAGGTGCTGGGCGCCGCCGGACAGCTGGCCCAGGAAGCGGCCAAGCTGCGGGGCGAGGTGGAAGGTTTCCTCGCCATGGTCCGCTCCGCCTGACCCTGACCGGCGCACCGGAGTCCCTCCGTGGGGCTCCGGTTCCCGCCGGGCGCCGATCCGTGATTGCCGGCCCGCGATTCCGGGGTTGCTTCGGAACAGGCGGGTCCGGGCGAAGTTGATTCCACGGCTGGACCACCGCAAGAGACCTCTCGGGAGGATGGCGATGGACGATCGGGCGGACGATCGGGCGGACGAACCGGCACGGGCGAACGCGGCACAGGCGAACGCAGCGCAGGCGGGCGGAGCGGCCGACCGGGTCGGCGATCATGGCGCCGGCCAGGGCACGCGGCGCGACTTCCTCTATCTTACAACCATTGCGGTCGGCGCCGTCGGCGCCGCCGCGGCCCTCTGGCCCTTCATCGACAGCATGAACCCGTCGTCCGACACGCTGGCGCTCGCCTCCATCGAGGTCGATCTGGCGCCGGTGGCGGTCGGCCAGTCCATCACCGTGACGTGGCGCGGCAAGCCGATCTTCATCCGCAACCGGACGCCGGAAGAGATCCAGGAGGCGCGGTCCGTCCCCCTCAACGAACTGCCGGATCCGCAGGCGGACGACGCGCGGGTGAAGAAGCCGGAATGGCTGACCGTCATCGGCATCTGCACGCACCTCGGCTGCGTGCCGCTGGGGCAGAAGACGACCGATCCGCGCGGCGACTACGGCGGCTGGTTCTGCCCCTGTCACGGATCGCACTACGACACGTCCGGACGCATCCGAAAAGGGCCGGCGCCCGCCAACCTTGTGGTGCCGCCCTACGCTTTCCTCAACGACACCAACATCCGGCTGGGCTGACCCTTTTCCGGCGGACGAGGGAACCGCTTTGCCCGCCCGGCGATTGTCGGATATGCGGCCCCGGCCTTCCTTCGCCGAAGGAGGCGGGGGATTCGCGTGTTTCGGCAACCTCGAACCGGGTGGTCATCATGCGCAGTTCTTCCAGATTCCCCATCATGGTTGTGGCCGCCGGAGCGCTCCTGGCGCTCGGCGGATGCGGCAGCACGGAAACGTCGCGGGCGGCGACGAGCGGCGTCGGAGGGGCCGCGGCCGGTGGGGTGGTCGGCGGCCCGGTGGGAGCGGTCATCGGCGGTGTCGGCGGGGCGGCCGCCGGATCGACCCTGGACGAGGGCGTCGACACCAAGGCCAGCCGCGCGCTGAACAGCGGAAGCGGCTCCGGCACATCGGCGGCCAGCGCACCGCACAGCACCACCGGCCGATCCACGACGGCGGCCCGGGCGCCCAACCCGGAACGGGTCCGTGCGGTCCAGCAGGCGTTGAACGACCGCAACAGCGGCGACGAGATCGCCGTGGACGGCAAATGGGGTCCGAACACCCGCCGCGCCCTGCGCGAATTCCAGCAGAGCAACGGCCTGCCGCAAACCGGCCGTCTGGATTCCGCCACCGTGGCCGCTCTCAACCTGGACGGCCAGAACATGGGAAGCGGGCAATCGGGCACCACCACGCCGGACACAAACGCCGGCCAGTCGGACGGTCAACCGCAGTAGGAGCATCGCGCGAATTGTAGCGCGTGCCGTAAAATTTCCTGTATGGGCGGAATCGGCGCGCCGCCGCCCGCCGTAATGACCCGCGCTCTTTTACCACAACCAAAGTGCCCGCATTATCGGGTGTACGCTTTGACAGGGCGCGGGCGTGAATAATACATAGGTACTTTAAAAAAAATTAGCGCCAAATCGTTCACGCATACCAGTCGGCGAGCGTCCCTTGAGCAAAACGCGCAAGGGACGTCTTATGCAGCACAATACGCAACCTCTAGGGGTGGCACCAATCGGAAACGTGGCAGGCCGGCGGCGTGGTCCAAGCAGCTTCCGGCCTTCCCCATCATCCGCCGATCTCAGCCGGCGCACATCACGCGACGATCCAAACCTCCACCAACTGGAGGACGCTTCGCTTCTGGACCGCATCGCCCGCGGCGACCGGTCGGCGTTCTGGGCGTTCTGGTGCCGGTACCATTCCGACCTGTTCTGGACCTACCACCGTCTTTGCAAGGGCAACCGCCAGGAAATCCATGATTGCCTGAGCGGGCTGTGCATCAGCCTGTCCGAGGCGCTTCCCATCTACGCGCGTTCCATCGTGAAGTGCCGCACCTGGCTGCGGCGCACGGCGGTCAACCATTTCATCGACACGCACCGCGCCCACCAGCGCCACCCGATCCTCGTCGGGTCGCTGACGGAGGTCGCCTGCATCGCCGACGGCAGCGGAGCGCAGGAAATCGCGGACCCGGAACGGACCAACTCCGACCG
>JAEZPL010000578.1 GCA_023413605.1 Pseudomonadota bacterium | reverse complement strand
AGGGCGTCCACTCCAGCGAGATCGACGTGGACCTGAAGCCGTCCGAACGCAGCCGGGCCGAGGTGCTGGCCGATGTCCGCACCCGGCTGGCCGCCCTGCCGGTGTCGGTGAACATCGGCCAGCCGATCTCCCACCGACTCGACCACATGCTCTCCGGGGTCCGCGCCCAGATCGCGTTGAAGGTCTTCGGCGAGGATCTGGATACCCTGCGCGGCCTCGCCGGACAGCTTCAGCAGAAGCTCGCGGGCGTACCCGGGCTGGTCGACCTTCAGATCGAGAAGCAGGTCCGCATCCCACAGGTCCAGGTGGTCGTGGACTACGAGCGGGCGGCGCTCTACGGCGTGACCCCGGCCATGGCGACGGAGGCGCTGGAGAGCCTGTCCAATGGCCGCGTGGTGTCGGAGATCGTCGACGGCACCCGGCGTTTCGACGTCGTGTTGCGCCTGTCGGACGAGGACCGCACCACCAGCGGCCTGGCGAACCTGCTGGTCGAGACCCCGGCGGGCCGGGTGCCGCTCAGCCTGTTCGCCTCGGTCGAGGAGACGGACGGCCCCAACCAGATCCTGAGGGAGAACGGCAAGCGCCGCATCGTCATCCTCGGCAACTCCGACGGCCAGACGGACATGGCCCGGATCGTCGCGGGCATCCGCGACGTGGTCGCCCGGTCGCAGCTGCCGCCGGGCACCTTCACCAGCTTGGAAGGCACCTTCCAGGCGCAGGAGGAGGCGTCCAAGACCATCGCTGCGCTGTCAATGGTGTCGCTGGCGATGATCTTTCTGGTGCTGTACAGCCGGTACCGCTCGGCGGTGCTGGCGCTGATCATCATGGGCAACGTGCCGCTGGCCCTGATCGGCAGCGTGGCGGCGCTGTGGATCGCCGGGCAGCCGCTGTCGGTCGCCTCGATGATCGGCTTCATCACGTTGACCGGCATCAGCACGCGCAACGGCATCCTGAAGATCAGCCATTACATCAACCTGGTCCTGCACGAGGGCGAGACCTTCGGCAAGGCCATGGTGATCCGGGGCAGCCAGGAGCGGCTGACGCCGGTCCTGATGACCGCCCTGTCGGCGGGCGTGGCGCTGGTGCCGCTGATGATCGGCGCCGACGCGCCGGGCAAGGAGATCCTGCACCCGGTCGCCGTCACCATCTTCGGCGGGCTGGTCAGCGCGACGCTGCTCGACACCTTCCTGACCCCGGTCCTCTTCCTCAAGCTCGGCGAGAAGCCGCTGAACCGTCTGGTCGCCGCCCAGGCCGGTTCGCTGCGCCCGGCCGAGGCCTACTGATCCCCTCACCCAGTCCATCCAGAAGGAAACCACACCGTGAAGTTCTCGACCCTCCTCCTCGCCGCCGCCCTCTTCACCGCCCCGGGCACGGCCTTCGCCGACGGCCCGAAGATTGGCCCGAACGGCGGCCAGCGCGCCGACGCGGGCCCCTACCACGTCGAGGTCGTGCTCAAGGACAACGACGTCGTCCTGTACGTGACCGATGGCGCCGACAAGCCGGTCGATGTGACCGGCGCCAAGGCCGAGGCGACCGTCCTGGCGAACAAGCAGACCCAGAAGGTCGCGCTCGAACCCGCGGGCGCCAACGCCCTCAAGGGGCAGGCGAACCTCGGCGGCGCGCACGACAGCGTCAAGGTGGTCACCGCGCTGACCATGCCCGGCCAGAAGCCGGTGCAGGCCCGCTTCGAAATGGGCCGCGCGGGTCACTGATACGGTTGGAAAATGATCGCTTTCATCATTCTCCAACCGTGAAACCCGGCGGATCAATGCTTTAGCATTGATCGAGAGGGTCATGCCGACGGCGCCTTCTGGTGCCGTCGGCATGAGATCGGCATGGGCGGCATGAGGCTCCCCGCCCCATGCCGCCCCGCAAGCAAGGAGATGCGCGATGAGCGCCAAGAAGAAACTCGCCACGATGGCCGCCGCCCTGCTGGTCGGTGTCATGGTCGCCGGACCGGTCCGGGCGGCCGAGACCCTCACGCTGAACGAGGTCTCGCACCTCCACGGGATTGCCGTGGACCCCGCAGACCCGTCGCGCCTGTATCTCGCCTCGCATCACGGCGTGTGGCTGACCAACCCCGACGGCACGGCCACGCGGGTATCCGACAACCGTTGGGACTACATGGGGTTCACACCAAATCCGGCGCAGCCCGACGCCTTCTTCGCCAGCGGCCATCCGGAGAAGGGCGGGGACCTCGGCGTCCTCGTCTCGACCGATGGAGCGAAGACCTGGAAGCAGGTCTCGGCGGGTGTGAACGGGCCCGTGGACTTCCACGCGATGGACGTCAACCCGGCCGACCCGAAGGTGCTGTACGGGCACTATGGCAGCGTCCAGATCAGCCGCGACGCGGGCAAGACCTGGCAGGCCGCCCACATCGTGCAGTGCCCGGCGACCATGGTCGCGACCACGAAGGACGGCGCCGCCTACGCCTACCAAGTCGGCATCGGCCTGCTCAAGACGACCGAGCCGAGCCTCGCGTGGCAACCGGTCGGCAACGACTTCGGTGACGCCGTCCTGCTGCACCTTGCGGTCGACCCGACCAACCCGAACCGGCTCCACGCCGTGACCGACAAGAGTGCCATCCTGACCAGCCAGGACGGCGGCAAGACCTGGAAACCGTTCCGGTCGTGATGTGCCGGGGGATGTGGTGATGAAGGCGATGAAGATTGGCGTTGGCTTGGCCATGGGTGCGGCGATCACGGTGGCTGGCGTCGTCCTGTTCGCTGGACCCAAGGCAGGCGCCGATCCAACCGACGCCGCCCAGGTTGCCCAGGGCAAGGCGGTCTACGCGGAGCAGTGCGCGTCGTGCCACGGCGCGCGGCTCGAGGGCCAGCCGGAGTGGCAAAGCCGCAAGCCGGACGGCCGTCTGCCCGCGCCGCCGCACGACGCCTCCGGGCACACGTGGCACCACCCCGACGCCGACCTCTTCAACATCACCAAGCAGGGCGTCGTTGAGTTCGCCCCGCCCGGCTACGAAAGCGACATGCCCGCCTTCGGCGGCGTGCTGAGCGATGCCGAGATCTGGGCGGTCCCGGCCTTCATCAAGAGCTCCTGGCCCGAGGAGATCCGTCGTCGCCACGCCGCCCTGGGCGAACGCGCGAAGACGTGAGGAGAGGACGCGAGCGGGCCACGCAACGCGCTTGACCTTCCAGTCATTGGAAGGCGGAGCCTCGGTTTCATGGATGCCATCGCACGCCGGTGCCGGGAAGCGCGAACGAACGCGGAGGCACCGACGCCTGCATGCGAAGGGAGAAGCGAACATGAACGACCAGAACCGCAGCCACGCACACCATCCTGACCACGACAGTCACGGTGGGCACGACCACCACGCCGGTCCCGACGACCGGCCCAAGGTGAAGGACCCCGTATGCGGCATGATGGTCGATCCCGAGCGGACCGGGCACCAAGCCGGGCACGGCGGCCAGACCTTCCATTTCTGCTCGGCGCGCTGCCGGGAAAAGTTCGTCGCCGATCCGGAGCGGTACCTGAAGCCGGAGGCCAGGCCCGCCGCCCCCGAGAAGGCCGCCCAGGCGTCGCCGCAGAAGGGCGTGATCTACACCTGCCCGATGCACCCGGAGATCCGCCAGGAGGGGCCGGGCAACTGCCCGATCTGCGGCATGGCCCTGGAACCGGTCGGAGCCACCCTCGAGGAAGGGCCCAATCCGGAACTCGTCGACATGACGCGGCGGTTCTGGATCGGCACCGCCCTGACCGTGCCGCTCGTGCTCCTGGAACTCGGCGCCCACCTCCCGGGGCTCGGGCTCCACACCCTGATCTCGTCCCAGGCTTCCCTGTGGCTCCAGTTCCTGTTGGCGACGCCGGTGGTGCTGTGGGCGGGCTGGCCGCTGCTGGAGCGGGGCTGGCGGTCGTTCGTGAACCGCAGCCTGAACATGTTCTCGCTGATCGCGCTCGGCGTTGGCGTCGCCTATGTGTTCAGCCTCGTCGCGACCTTCCTGCCTGGCATCTTCCCGGCGGGCTTCCGGAACGCCGAGGGTCTGGTCGCGGTCTATTACGAAGCGGCCGCCGTCATTACCGTGCTGGTGCTGCTCGGCCAGGTTCTCGAACTTCGGGCACGGGAGCAGACCGGCGGCGCCATCCGGGCCTTGCTGAACCTCGCGCCCAAAACGGCGCGCCGCATCCGTGCCGATGGCGAGGACGAGGAGGTGCCGCTCGACGCCGTTCATGTCGGCGACCGGCTGCGGGTACGCCCCGGCGACGGGGTGCCGGTCGACGGCGAGGTGTTGGAGGGCCGCAGCGCCGTGGACGAGTCCATGGTGACCGGCGAATCCATGCCGGTCAGCAAGGAGCCCGGCTCCAAGGTGATCGGCGGAACGGTGAACCAGACCGGTGCCTTGGTGATGCGCGCCGAGAAGGTCGGGTCCGACACCATGCTGTCGCGCATCGTCACCATGGTGGCCGAGGCCCAGCGCAGCCGGGCGCCCATCCAGCGCATGGCCGACGTGGTGTCCGGCTACTTCGTCCCGGCGGTGATCCTCGTGGCCGCCCTGGCCTTCGTCGCCTGGATGGTTTGGGGGCCGCAGCCCGCCTTCGCCTACGCGCTGATCGCGGCGGTCTCGGTGCTCATCATCGCCTGTCCTTGCGCGCTAGGGCTGGCGACGCCGATGTCGATCATGGTCGGTGTCGGCAAGGGGGCGACCGCGGGCGTCCTGATCAAGGACGCGGCGTCCCTGGAGCGGTTTGAGAAGGTCGACACGCTCGTCGTTGACAAGACCGGCACCCTAACCGAGGGCAAGCCAAAGGTGACCGCCGTGGTTCCGGCGCCGGGCATCGACGAGGCGGACCTTCTGACGCTGGCGGCGAGCCTGGAGCGGTCGAGCGAGCACCCGCTGGCGGCCGCCATCGTCGCCTCCGCCAAGGAACGGGGCCTGCCGCTGCGGGACGTCGCCGACTTCGGCTCCGTCACCGGCAAGGGCGTCGTCGGGACGGTCGGCGGTCGCACAGTGTCCCTCGGCAACGCCGCGATGATGCGGGACCAGGGTGTCGCGCTGGGCGACCTGGAAATGCGCGCCGACGACCTCCGGCGCGAGGGCGCCACCGCTCTCTTCGCCGCCATCGACGTCCAGCCCGGTGGCGTGATTGCGGTCGCCGACCCGATCAAGGCGACCACGCCGCACGCGCTGGAGACGCTCCGGAACGACGGCGTGCGGATCGTCATGCTGACCGGCGACAACCGGACCACGGCCGAGGCGGTGGCGCGCCGCCTGGGCATCGACGCGGTCGAGGCCGAGGTGCTGCCGGAGGACAAGAACCAGGTGGTGAAACGGCTGAAGGCGCAGGGCCGGGTGGTGGCGATGGCCGGAGACGGAGTGAACGACGCCCCGGCGCTGGCCGAGGCCGACGTCGGCGTGGCGATGGGCACCGGCACCGAGGTCGCGATTCAGAGTGCCGGGGTGACGCTGGTGAAGGGGGATCTTGCGGGCATCGCACGGGCGCGGACGCTCAGCCGGGCAACGATGCGCAACATCCGGCAGAACCTGTTTCTGGCGTTCGTTTACAACGCGCTTGGCGTGCCGGTCGCGGCGGGTGTCTTCTACCCGCTGTTCGGGTGGACGCTGTCGCCGATCATCGCCGCGGCCGCGATGGCCCTGAGTTCGGTGTCCGTGGTTGGGAACGCGCTGCGGCTGCGTAGGCTCAAGTTGTAGAAGGATCGACGGGTGTCGCCCGCGTCCGATTGAACCGCGCCGGGTTTCGGCCGGCCAAAGGCAGCGGCCTCATTCATCATAGCGACCGCGGGTCACAATACGTGGCGATCAAGTACACCGAGCGTCTGACCGACGCCGGCGTCGAG
>JAEZPL010000517.1 GCA_023413605.1 Pseudomonadota bacterium | reverse complement strand
GGCTCCATCTGGCCGAAGACGGCGAACAGGTTCACGTCCGGATCGCCGCTCTCGGGGGCCAGCCGGCCTTCCACCGCCTCCAGATGCTCCATCATCAGGCGGTTCGCCCGCTCCCGGTCGGCGGCGGCCAGGGCGTCCACGATGGCTTCGTGTTCGTGCGCGGAACAGTCGGTCGCCGGACGCGATTCCAGCGCGGCCAGCGCCAGCGACGACTGCCGCACGAGGGAGTCGAGGAAGCCGGACAGCGTGCGGTTGCCCGCCAGATCGGCCAGCAGAAGGTGGAAGTCGCCGGACAGGCGAATGATCGCCGCGCGGTCGTTCGCCGCCTCCGCCGCCTTTTCCTGCGCCAGATGGGCGCGCAGCCGCGCCAGGACGCCGGTCGCCAGCGGTCCACCGCGGGTGAGCCGGTCGAGCAGGCCGCTTTCCACGATGCGCCGGGCCTCGAACACCTCGCGCGCTTCGCGCACCGACGGGCGGGCGACGTAGGCGCCCCGGTTCGGCCGCAGTTCGACAAGGCCGACCTGGGCCAGCGCGGCCAGCGCCGAGCGGACGCGCGCCCGGCTGACGCCGAAAATCTGGGCCAGCCGCTCTTCCGTCAGCTTGGTGCCGGGCGGCAACCGACGGTCGGCGATGGCGTCCATGATGCTCTGCACGATGTGCTCATGCCGCTGGGCGTCGCGCGGTGCGCGGGCCGTGTTCACCCGCGTCTTCCGGCCGTTGGCCGCCATCGGTTGCTCCGGGACTGTGGGCTGCTGGGCGGTATTGTAGACAATTCTGATGACCGCCGCCACGTCCGCCCGCGGTGGCATTTTGGCCTCGAACGCGGTCGTGGTGCCCGGATTCGCGCCACTGCGGCGCGAAAAAGGGCAGTCAAAAGCCGAGCGGTCCGCTCGAACCCTGAAAATCCGCAGTCCCGCACTTGGCATGCTTCCTGCTGATGCCGGGAAGGAATTGTCGACAATCTGCGCCGCCGGTCGCGGCGTACGGACGGGGAGAGTGGCCGCCATGCGTTCGGGTGCCGCCGTCGAACTGATCGCCTTGACCAAGATGTACGGCCGCGCCACGGCCGTGAACCGGATCGACCTGAGGATCCCCGCCGGCTCCTACTGCTGCCTCCTTGGTCCCAGCGGCTGCGGCAAGACCTCCACCCTGCGCATGATCGCTGGGCACGAGGAGGTGAGCGACGGCGACATCCTGATCGGCGACACGGTGGTCAACGACGTGCCTCCCGCCAAGCGCGGCACGGCGATGATGTTCCAGAGCTACGCCCTGTTCCCGCACCTGGACTGCGTGGACAACGTCGCCTTCAGCCTGAAGATGCGCGGCGTGCCCAAGGCCGAGCGGCGGGAGCGGGCGCGCGCCATGCTGGACCGGGTGCATATGGGCGCCTATGCCGGGCGCCTGCCGTCACAGCTGTCCGGCGGCCAGCAACAGCGTGTGGCGCTGGCCCGCGCGCTGATCACCGAGCCGGGCGTTCTGCTGCTGGACGAGCCGCTCTCGGCGCTGGATCCCTTCCTGCGCGACCGCATGCGGGAGGAGCTGAAACGGCTCCAGACCGATCTCGGCATCACCTTCATCCACGTCACGCACAGCCAGAGCGAGGCGATGGCGCTGGCCGACCTCGTCGTCGTCATGAACGAAGGCCGGATCGAGCAGGCGGCGGCCCCGCGTGAGCTGTTCAACGCGCCGCGCACCGCTTTCGTGGCGCGCTTCATCGGCGGGCACAACGTGCTGACCCACGGCAGTCTGGGGCCGGTGGCCCTGCGCACCGACCGCATCGCGCTGTCCGACGCCACCGCCCCGCCGCCCGACGGCGCGCTGCACGTCGACGGCACGGTGAATGCGTTCGAGTATCACGGCTCCTCCGTTCAGCTCAGCCTTGCCGTGCCGGGCGCCGACGAATTCACCGTCGTGCTGGACGAGGCCAGCTTCTTCGCCGCTCCCCTTGGCGTCGGTGCGCGGGTGCGCGCCGCGTGGCGGGACTGCGACGTCCACCGCCTCCAGGCCTGAGAGGTGCCAATCCTTTCTGTCCCGGTCCCCCTTCCGCCCCTTTCCCCTTTCCCGACGGAGCGACATTCATGACGAAGAGCATTGCCGGTTCCACCAGCGCATTCTCCCGCCGCCCATTCTCCCGTCGCCAAGTCCTGAAGGGGGCCGCGGCCGCCGTGGGTGCCGCCGCCGGGTCGGGGGCGATCACCGGCTTCCCGACCATCTGGGCGCAGAACATCAAGAACGTAACCCTGCGCCAGTTCGGAACCGGCGTGTCGAACCTGAACGCCCTGGCGGAGAAGGTGAAGGAGGATCTGGGCTTCACGCTCCAGATGACCGCGCTGGATTCCGACGCCGTTGCCCAGCGCGCCGTGACGCAGCCGAAATCCTACGACATTGCCGACATCGAATACTGGATCTGCAAGAAGATCTTCCCGGCCAGCGTCCTGCAGCCGATGGACGTCACCAGGATCAAGTATTTCGACAAGATCGTCCCGATCTTCGTGACCGGCAAGCTGACCCCCGGCAGCGCCATCGCGCAGGGCACGGCGCCGCACTCCGTCACCTTCGTGGAGGGTAAGGAGGCCAAGACCTTCGCCAAGCAGCCGACGCAGTGGATGACGCTGATCCCGACCATCTACAACGCCGACACGCTGGGCATCCGCCCGGATCTCGTCGGCCGCCCGGTCGCCAGCTGGAGGGACCTGCTGGACCCTGCCTTCAAGGGCAAGGCGTCGATCCTGAACATCCCCTCCATCGGCATCATGGACGCCGCCATGGTCT
>JAEZPL010000473.1 GCA_023413605.1 Pseudomonadota bacterium | reverse complement strand
GGACAGGGAGGTGACCACGTCGCCCGGCCGCTGCGCGGTGCCGGACGGCATGTTCTCGACCAGCCCGACGATGCCGACGGCGTTCACCTTCGCCTTGCGGGCGGCCAGCGCGCGCATGGTGCCGATGACCACGGCGGCCCCGCCCATGTCCCACTTCATGTCTTCCATGCCGGCAGCGGGCTTGATGGAGATGCCGCCGGTGTCGAAGGTCACGCCCTTGCCGATGAAGGCGACGGGACGGCGGTCCGCCGCTTCGGGGGCGCCGTCCCAACGCAGGACCACGACGCGCGGCTCGAAGGCGGACCCCTGCGCGACGCCGATCAGCGCACCCATGCCCAGCTTCTTCAGCTTCTTCAGGTCGAGGATGTCGACCTGCAAGCCGACGTCGGCCAGATCCTTGCACCGCTCCGCAAGGCTTTCGGGGTTGAGGACGTTGGCCGGTTCCGACACCAGATCGCGCGTGTACACGACGGAGTCGGCCAGCGCCTCCAGGCGGCCGTAAGCCCGCTTGGCGGAGTCGGCCTCCGCGGTCAGCACGGTGACCTTCTTCAGGGACGGCTTGGCGTCCTTCTTTTCGGTCGTGCGGTATTTGTCGAAGCGGTAGGAGCGCAGGTTGGCGCCGAAGGCCAGTTCCGCCGCCGCATCGGCGGCCTTGAGCGGCGAACCGGCCGGCAGGTCGAGCAGAACGGACGCTTCCGTCTCGCCGGTGCTGCCCAGCGCGGCGACCAGGGCGCCGCCGGCCGCCTGGAAGGCGGATTCGGCCGCGTCCTCCGGCTTGCCGAGCCCGACCAGCAGGATGCGATCGACCTCGACGCCCGCGGGGGCGAGGATGGCCAGCGTCTCCTCCTTCTTGCCGGTGAAGCGGCTCGCCTTCATGGCGCGGGTGAGCGCACCGCCGGTCTTCTGGTCCAGGTCCTGGCCGGCGGCGCCCAGGGCGCGCTCGCCGGCGACGGTGACGGCGACGGTGCCGGACTTGGGCAGGGCGGGCTTCGCAAAGGCGAACTTCATCGAATCCTCTCGGCTGGAACGGTCGGCGCGGGCCGCGCCGGGAAAGGTGGGATCGATCGGCAACCTCTCTGCGATAAAGACCTTCCCGCGCGCCCTGTCAAGGCGCGGGCCAGTTGTTTCTGGCGCCCGTACGCAGTACATAGCCCGGGCAACGTCGCGGCGCTCCCCCGGGCGCGGCGCCTTTCGCCCGTTGATCGGCCGGGGAGGCCGAAGCCATGTACTCATCCGCCACGCTGTCGCGCTACATCGGGCGTCAGTTCGTCACTTGGTTCGCCCTGCTGCTGGTCATCCTGCTGTCGATCATCCTGCTGCTCGACATCGTGGAGCTGTTGCGGCGCGCCGGCAGCAAGCCGGACGTCACGCTGGGGCTGGTCGTCCAGATGGCCTTCCTGAAGCTGCCGGAGATCGGCCAGCAGATCTTTCCCTTCGTGATTCTGTTCAGCGGGATGTTCACCTTCTGGCGCCTGACGCGCAGCGCCGAGCTGGTGGTGGCGCGCGCCGTGGGCGTGTCGGCGTGGCAGTTCCTGACCCCGGTGCTGATCGCCGCCATGTTGATCGGCGCGGTCAAGGTCACCTTGATCAACCCGGTCGGCGCGGTCTTCATCGCCAAGTACAACCAGATGCAGGACCGGTACCTGAAGTTGCGCACCAGCAGCTTCGACGTGTCGCGCACCGGTTTGTGGCTGCGCCAGCAGGCGGAGGGGCAGCAGTATTTCATCCACGCCGATCAGGTGAATCCGCAGACCTTCGAGATGTCGCCGGTCATCGTCCTGAGTTTCGACGAGGACATGAACTACAAGGGGCGGGTGGACGCGCCGCAGGCCTTTCTGAAGGACCGGCAACTGCAGTTGCAGAACGCCACCATCAACCAGGGCAAGAAGGATTCGGAGACGGTCGCGACCTACACCGTCCCGACGGACCTGGATCGGACGACCATCGAGGAGAGCTTCGCCTCGCCGGAGACCATCTCCTTCTGGGACCTGCCGCACTTCATCCGGACGCTGGAGGCCACGGGATTCCCGGCGACGCGGCACCGGATGCATTACCAGTCGCTGCTGTCGCAGCCGCTGCTGTACATGGCGATGGTGCTGTTCGCCGCCGCCTTTTCCCTGCGGCTGCCGCGCCGCGGCGGCACCATGATGATGGTAACGGGCGGCGTGCTGACCGGATTTGTCCTGTTCGTGGCGACCGACGTCATCCGCACCTTCGGCATTTCCGAGACGATTCCGCTGGCCATGGCGGCGTGGAGCCCGGCTTGCGTCAGCCTGCTGCTGGGCACCGCGGCGCTGCTGCATCTGGAAGACGGCTGATGCGGCGAATGCGGCCGGAAAATGGGCGCCGCCCCGTCTTTGGCCACAATTCCGTTCCAG
Source organism: Pseudomonadota bacterium (assembly GCA_023413605.1). GTDB lineage: Bacteria > Pseudomonadota > Alphaproteobacteria > Azospirillales > Azospirillaceae > Azospirillum. The sequence goes on along the minus strand of JAEZPL010000473.1, from coordinate 1,633 downwards.
GCTTGCAACCACGATTCCGTTTACACGCGCTTGGTCGGGCCGTATTAAACGGCAACCACCTCTGGAGCTGGAGCACCATGTCGAGTTTGCGAGCCGTCCGGTCTGCCTTCGCCGCGGCGACCGCTTGCGCCCTTCTTGTCGCCGCGCCTGCCGTCGTCGCCCAAACCGCGAAAGCCCCGGCCGGGACGGTGCCCAACGCTCCATCCGGCTCGCCGGTTCCGACCGAACGCATCGCCGCCGTGGTCAACGACGAGGTCATTTCGCTGTCGGACGTCTACGCGCGCATCCGGCTGGCCCTGCTGAACTCCGGCGTCCAGGAAAGCGCGGAAACGCGCCAGCGGCTGACGCCGCAGGTGCTGCGCCAGCTTGTGGACGAGCGCCTGCAACTCCAGGAGGCCAAGCGGCTGGGTGTTTCCGTCCCGCCGGCGGAAATCGACGAAGCGATCAAGCGCATCGCGGAGCAGAACCGCATGGGCCGCCCGCAGCTGGAAGCGCTGCTGAAGAGCCAGGGCGTGCCGTTTACGACCCTGCAGGAACAGGTGCGCGCCCTGCTCGCGTGGCAGCGCGTGATGCAGCGCCGCATCCGGCAGGAGGTGGTCGTCGGCGACGAGGAAATCGACGCCGTCATGCAGCGAATCAAGGCCAACATCGGCAAGCCGGAATATCTGGTCGCCGAGATCTTCCTGGCCGTGGACAGCCCCGACCAGGAGGACGAGGTGCGCCGCACCGCCGACCGCCTGGTGGAGGAGGTTCGGCGCGGCGGCAACTTTGCCGCACTCGCCCGCCAGTTCTCGCAGTCGGCCGGCGCCGCAGCGGGCGGCGACATGGGCTGGGTTCGTTCGGGCGAGCTGAACCCGGAGATGGACAAGGTGCTTGGCACCATGCGCCCGGGCCAGATGTCCGCTCCGGTCCGCACGGCGACCGGCTATCACATTCTTCTGGTGCGCGACCAGCGCGCCTTCGGCAGCAGCGCCACGGCCACCGGCGGCGCCAGCGAAGCGGCGACCCCGCCTCCGCAGCCGCGTCCCCAGCCGAAGCCCGACCTTGCCAAGGCCAAGGTCAACATGAAGCAGATCATCCTGCCGGCCCAATCCAAGGAGGAGTTGAAGGCGGTCGAGGCCCAGGCCGAGAAGCTGCGCAAGTCGATCAAGGGCTGCGCCGACTTCGACGAGAAGGCCAAGGCGACCGGCGTTCCTGAATCCGGCGACATGGGCACGCTGCGCGTGAAGGATCTGCCGCCGGGTCTTCAGCAGCTTGTCGTGTCCATCCCGATCGGTCAGCCGAGCCCCGTGCTGATGAGTCAGGGGGGGGCCGTGATCCTGATGGTCTGCAAGCGCGACCTGCCGATGATCCAGCCGCCGCCCGCGCCGGAGCCCGTTGCCGCGGCCGCTCCGCCGCCTCCGCCCCCGCCGCCGGTCGATCCGAAGGACATCAAGATGCCGCCGCGCGAGGAAATCGAGCGCGACCTGATCAACGAGCGTGCGGATTTGCTGTCCCGCCGCTATCTGCGCGACCTGCGCCGGGCCGCCTTCGTGGAGTCCCGCATCTGATGACCCGGTCCGATGTCCGGCCACCGCTTGCCGTCACCATGGGCGAGCCGGCCGGAATCGGCGGGGAGATCGTTCTGAAGGCC
>JAEZPL010000460.1 GCA_023413605.1 Pseudomonadota bacterium | reverse complement strand
ACCACCAGCAAGGACGAGGCGGTCCGCCTGACCCCGCCGATCCAGATGACGCTGGAAAAGGCGCTCTCCTACATCGGCGACGACGAGCTGGTGGAGGTGACGCCGAAGTCCATCCGCCTGCGCAAGCGCTACCTCGACCCGAACGAGCGCAAGCGCCACCAGCGCGCGGCCGAGGCCAGCTGATCGCTGGCCCCAGCCAGCTGACCCAGCCAGGGCGATTTCGCGGGAGGGCTTTTGCCCTCCCGTTCTCTTTTCAGCGCGGCGTTGCCCGGCTACCCTTCCCGAAACCTCATGGGGACGGAGGGCGGATTATGTCGGGACACGAACATCGTTACAGCGCGACGGTGACCTGGACGGGCAACCAGGGAACCGGAACGTCCAGCTACAAGACCTACAGCCGCGACCACGACATCGCCGTGCCCGGCAAGCCGGTGATCGCCGGCTCCTCCGATCCCGCCTATCGTGGCGACGCGACCCGGCACAATCCCGAAGACATGCTGGTGGCCTCGCTGTCGGCCTGCCACATGTTGTGGTATCTGCACCTGTGCGCCGTCAACGGCATCGCCGTGACCGCCTACCGCGACGACGCCTCCGGCACCATGGCCGAGGACCCCAGCGGCGGTGGCCGCTTCACCGGCGTGACCCTGCGCCCGCACGTCACCGTCGCGCCCGGCAGCGACCTCGCCAAAGCGGAAGCGCTGCACCATGAGGCGCATGAGAAGTGCTTCATCGCGAATTCCGTGAACTTCCCGGTGCGCTGCGAGCCGACCACCGAAGTCGGCGCGTAGGCAAAAGCAACCCTCTCCCGCCTCCGGCGGGAGAGGGAGGGACCCACGCCCATGGCGTGGGAGGGTGAGGGCAAGGTTTCTCGGGATGACCTTGCCCTCACCCTCCCGCGTTCCGCGCCCCCTCCCTCTCCCAGCCCGGCTGGGAGAGGGGAAAAAGGTGATGCCTAATCCCGCAAACTCTTCTTCTTGATCTCGTCCTTCTCGCCCAACTCGTCGAACTTGTCCTGCACCGGCTTGTCCGGATCGCCAGACGCCTTGCCGGTCTCCTCGACGAGCTTGTCCTCGATCCGCTGCGCGGATTCGGAGGGAGCGTCGTCTTTCCGGCCCGCGCCCATCACTCGTGTCCCCGCAGGACATCCTTCACCTTGCCGATGACCTTGTCGATCTTGCCCTCGGCCTTGTCGGCGCGGCCTTCGTTCTTCAGGTCGGGATTCCCGGTCAGATCGCCGGCCTGCTTCTTGGCCTCGCCCTTCAATTCCTTGCCGGCGCCACGGATGCGATCGCTGTTCATGATGTCCGCTCCTGGTGGATTGCGTGTCTCAACTTCAACAGCGACGAGCGGAAATCGTCACGTTCCCGCTTTCTCTTCGGCACCGGCCCAAGCGGGCCTGCCCTATTTTTTGCCCAACACCTCCCCGATCGTTCGGATAAGGCTGTCCCTCTTCTCCGGGTCGTAGCGCCCGGCAAAGCCGGAACCCCAGACCGGCCCCGGCCAGGCCGGGTCGGATTTGGTGCGGGCAACGACGTGGACGTGCAACTGCGGCACCATGTTGCCGAGCGCGCCGACGTTGATCTTGTCCGGCCGGAACAACCCTTCGAGCGCTTGCGACGCAAGCGCGATCTCGTCCACCAGCTGGTGGCGGGCAGCGTCGTCAAGCTGGTGGATCTCGGTCAGCCCGGCGCGCGCCGGCACCAGGATCAGCCATGGCCAGACCCGGTTGTCCATCAGCAGCACGCGGCAGAGCGCAAGCTCGGTGACGGGGACCGTGTCGGCTTCGAGACGTTCATGCAGATGGAACATGTTCATACCCTGCCGTGTCTTTTGCTGTCGGGAATAAACGCCGGGCTGATGCGTTCGCCAAGCCATGGTTGCGGGGCGAGGAAAAATGTATAAACTGCCCGACGATCTTTATTCGGTCCGGCGGAGTTTTGCAAAAACACCGCATGTGTCGGGAAGATCGTTGCGCACCACCGTGGAAACGAAAGCCGGGGCGAACACCGCCCGGGCAGGCGATCCGGCGGAACGGGGCGGACGGGCTTCGCGATGGACCGCAAAACGTCCAGCAGCCAGGGTGGTTTAGCAGGTTCGGTCCGAAGACGGTGTCGGGGCGGCGTGGCCGCCTGTGCGCCGTTCGCGGGTGTCAGGGGCGATGCGGCCGGGGCGGAAGACGCCATGACGGCCGCCAGACGTGTGGGAAAAGAAAGACTGTCATGCGCAAGTCGGCGATTGCGGTTCTTCTTCTGGTGATCCTCGGCAACATCGGGGTATGGGCGTTGTGGAACCGCCCGGTCGCCGAGCGGTCCTGGGGCGGCGCCATCAGCGGCGTCAGCTACACGCCCTTCCATCCGGACAAGAGCCCGTCCAAGGGCGACCGCGCGTCGTCGGAGGACATCGAAAAGGACATGAAGGCCCTGGAGGGCTCGGTCAAGGGTGTCCGCACCTACTCCACCACCGACGGGTCGGAGCAGGTGGCCCCCATCGCCCGCAAGTACGGGCTGCCGGTCACCGCCGGCGCCTGGATCATGGGCAAGCCCGAGATCGACGAGCCGGAAATCAATGGCCTGATCAAGCTGGCGCGCGACAACAACAACGTCCGCCGCGTCCTGGTCGGCAACGAGGCGATCCTGCGCGCGGACGTCACCGTCCCGCAGGCCATCGAATACATCAAGCGCGTGAAGAAGAAGGTCAACGTCCCGGTCTCCACCGCGGAGCCGTGGCACGTCTGGCTGGAGCATCCGGAACTGGCGGACGCCGTGGACTTCCTGGCCGTCCATCTGCTGCCCTACTGGGAAGGCGTGCCCGCCGACCAGTCGGTCGATTACGCCATGTTCCGCTACAACGAGCTGAAGACCAAGTTCCCGAACAAGCACATCCTGATCTCGGAAATCGGCTGGCCGGCGGACGGCCCGTGGCGCCGCG